>CBDVBL010000066.1:0-8252 GCA_965372205.1 uncultured bacterium | reverse complement strand
CATTGTGCGAAGAAGGATCTATTATTCCTCATGGTTCAAGATGTCGGCGGAATCTTCACTCGCCTTGACATCAAACGCCCAAAATAGCAACATCCCTCCGAAAGGTCAAAAGCATTTTTTTATTTTCATAGCCCCGGTCAGAATTGCCTGATATTCAACCCGAATATAGTGATAGGCGCACATTCTCGTGCGCCTATATAACGCTACAACGTAATTGTGGACAGACGCAGACATCTATCGACCACAATCTGCAGGATGTCTGGAGAGACTTCCGACATCACACTTGCTTATCCCGCCGGGGTGTAAACCTCTGTTTCCGGGTAGAAATCGTGCCAGGCGAACCAATAGACGGTATAGAACGGGAAACTATCCAGCCTCTCCCCCGCCAATGAACCGTCAGTCGCCAGACCCACAGCCGACCAGACGGAGCCTGTCTGATCGTCCGTCATAATTGTCCTGAAGTTGTTATTCCCGTCAGGCGAGAAACTCAAGGCGTCGCCGTTCACGAGGCGCGAATAAGCGCCGATATACTTGCCATTGGTATCGTAAACGATCACCATGGGCGTGCCTTCAAAATCGATATTCACCACTTTCTCACTGAATAGCTCGCTATAGGGAAACGCCATTGCCTGGCCATCGAACTGCATTCCCAGAGTCAGATGCTTGGGATGGTACCTGTTGTCCGGAAACCTGACCGGGAAAAGCGTTGAGAAGCTCACGGCATAATTGCCGTAGGGACTCGAATTGTAATCCCGGGAATAGCCCGTATTACGCGACATAACCTTCGTATCCGGATAATGCTCCTTCCAGAATCCCCACGTGCACTGCAGTGACGGATAAAGGTACCAATCGAAATCGCGATAGTCCCCTCGAATGCCGCGAACATACATCTGGGAATAGAGGCTCGAAGAGGCTCTGTCATAAGGGATCAGATTATTCCTGAATAGAAGCCCCGATACCCCGTAGCTGACCGTCTGGCCGCCCAGCACGCTGGCGAAAGCCACCCCGGAGCCGGTCAGTGGACAGTAGGTAACGCAAACAGGGCGACCTTGAAAATGATCGTTCACAATCTCGTGATAATTCATGATACCAATCGGGTAGGCCCGGGCCTCACCCTCTATTACCACGCCCAGGATAAGTTCTGCATTGGATAAATAAGTGGCCCGATCTGCCGCGATGAATTCCGGATCATTCAGGGCCGGTATACCGTCTCGCGGCACCCCTCCCGAATAGATCTCATCACCGCCAGCTGCGCCCTGCCCCGCCTTCGGTGCGGTTGAATCCTCTCCGCAAGCGCCAGCAAACAGGGCGATCATTCCGATGATCAAAAGCTGCTTTCTCATTGTTGCACTCCCTGTTGTCAATTCCGATTGACTTAACTCAATCCGGAATGAGTATTGTTCCTAATAGCGGCTAATATCCCCCACAGATATGGATTGCGAAATCATCGTTCTCGCGGTACTGAAGCAAGGGCTCGAGTGGGGGGGCAGACCCGACGGCTACAGAAGAGAATAGATTTGACTTATGGGATAATCTCTATTTATCGGGGATTAACTTAACGACCAGTTTTCTTGCACGCGGGCCGTCGAATTCGCAGAAATATATACCCTGCCAGGTGCCCAAGACCAGTTTCCCACCGGAGATGAATACTGACAGCCGTGAGCCTATAAGGCTGGCTTTGATATGCGAATCGGAGTTTCCCTCGGAATGCCGGAATCCTTCGTCCCGGGGGATTAATTTCTCTAAATGACTCAGGATATCTGATTGAACCGTAGGATCGGCGTTTTCGTTGATGGTCACAGCGGCGGTTGTATGAGGAACAAAAACCTCCGCCGATCCCTCCATGATACCGGATTCACTCACCAGATCCTGAATAGTGCTGCTTATATCCAGCAACTGATTTCGTCTGTCGGTACGTACATCAATGTATTGCAGCTTATCCATCGATACCAACCAGAGCCTCGGCAAAAGCCAGCGGATCAAATTCGACCAGATCCTCCGGTTTTTCTCCAAGCCCGACATACTTTATTGGTATTCCGAATTCCTCCGCAGCGGCGACCAACACGCCGCCCTTGGCGGAACCATCCAGTTTGGCGATTACGATTCCCGTCAGTCCGATCGCCTCGTTGAAAATCTTAAGCTGGGACAGGCCGTTCTGGCCGGTGGTGGCGTCCATAACTATCAGGATCTCATGCGGCGCCCCCTCCATGGCCTTGTTGATGACCCTCTTTATTTTCTTGAGTTCTTCCATGAGATTGGTTTTTGTCTGGAGCCTGCCAGCGGTATCGATTAATACAAGATCCGAGTTGCGAGCGATTCCGGCTTTCACGGCATCGAAAGCCACGGCCGCGGGATCCGATCGCTCAGCCTGCCGCACAATCTCCGCGCCCACAGTCTTAGCCCAGTGTTCGAGCTGTTCTCCGGCCGCCGCTCTAAATGTATCCGCCGCCGCCATGATTACTCTCCCGCCTGATTTTATGGTGGTTTGCGCGATCTTTCCGATGGTTGTAGTTTTGCCCGAGCCGTTGACGCCGACGATCAAGATGATCCGGGGTCTTACGGTCGATGATGATTCTTCGTCTGTAGTCGATATGAAACGTTCGGCGATAATTCTTGCCAATATCCTCTGGGGCGCCCTGCAGGTAGGGCCTTTTGCCAGGTTATCAATGATCTTAGCCGCCGCCTCGGCTCCGACATCGGCCAGGATCAACGCCTCTTCCAGTTCACCCAGGGTCTCGCTATCGAGAGTTTCATCCTGTCCCAGGAGTCCGCCAAAACCGGGGAAACTGCCGGTAATTGCATCTCTGGTTTTCTTTAGACCGGCGGCGAATCTATTGAACACCCTTCTATTCTTCGTCACCATCGCCGTTATCCCCGAATTTGACCGCCACGACTTTCGAGACTCCAGGGGATTGCATGGTAACTCCGTAAAGGATATCAGAAGCCTCCATGGTCAATTTGTTATGGGTGATTATGATGAATTGAGTGCTCTTGGCGTATTCCTTGATCAGTTTCAGAAAGCGAAGCAGGTTGGCATCATCGAGGGGAGCGTCTATTTCATCGAGTATGCAGAAGGGGCTGGGTTTGACCAGATAGATGGCAAATAACAGGGATATTGCCGTAAGAGCTCTTTCACCACCGGAAAGCTGAGTAACCGAGAGCATTCTTTTCCCATGTGGACGAGCCCATATTCTTATCGGGCTTTCGAGCGGATCTGAAGGATCTTCTAATTCTACTCCGGCCTCTCCGCCCTGGAAGAGCGACACGAATACCTGTCGAAAATTCTCATTGATCTTTTCGAATGTTCCGCGGAAACGTTTCTCCGCGGTTGTATTGATACGCATAATTGCTTTCTTCAACGATGTTTTTGCCTCGATCAGGTCTTCGCGCTGGCGAAGGAGAAATTCCAGTCGGTCGTTTTCTCGCTCGTAATCCTCAGCGGCCATCAGGTTGACAGGCTCCATTCGTTGAAGAACGTTACGAATCGATTCGTTCTTCTCCATCTGCGATTCAACTGAGGTCCCTTCAGGCAGCGGGGCCGGCTCTATCGAAGATACCCCGAATTCTAACTGGAGCCGCTCCAAGATCGACTTTCGCGAAGAGTCAAATTCCATGAGTTCTATGTCGAGTTGATGCAGCGCTGATGTTTGCTGCTCCCTCATCTTGCGCTTGCCTGCGAGTTCATCCTCCAGTCGCTTTGATTTTGACATCAACTCCGAAATAGCACCTTCAATTATATTGAGTTTTTCCTTTACCTTGTTTCGATCATCAAAACAGTCTTCCAGCGATTGTTTTAATTCATCGTCTTTCGCCCGGGTTTCCGATATGACCTTTTGCGCCTGGATTATATTATCGCGATTAGCCGCAATCATTTTCGTAGCTTCTGAGCACAGTTCAAGGCGGTGCTCTATTTCGGAATTCAAATTCGCCGTTAAACCATCAAGCTCCACATTCTTAATCCTGACCGCTGTTAAGCGGGTTTCAATATCCTTAGTTGAATTTCTTAACCTCTCAGCGCGATCAGACATCCGCTCCAGAGTTTCAGAACTACCTGAAGATTCAGACTCGCATTCTTTCAATTCGGAATCGAGCTTATTCAGCTTATCACCATAATGGGCGATTTCCTTTTTCAATTTTTCGATTTCATCTACGGCCGCTGCATATCGATTTTCTTTCTCCCTGGAATCGAATTTGAGCCGGCTGGATTCCGCCTCGACATTACTGCGATCCTCTTCCAGACTCTCGATATTATGCTGGATATTTTTTAATTCCGCTTTCAATTCTTCCAATTTCAAATGTTTGAGATTCAATTCAGCTTCGCTTGTCTCGATTTCGAACGTAAGTATTCTAAGCGTTGTTTTTATGGAGTCTGAATCCTGTTTCCTGCCGATAACCGTTGGAATCGTCTTGCCACCGGAAACAAAACCGGCAGGCATATAAAGAGTACCGTCGAGATCAACCCTGGTGAAGTGCTGCCACTTGCCATCGATATTGGAAGCGACATCTCTTGACTCGAAAAGAGCGACGCGGCCTAAAAGCAGCTTAACGGCCGGTCGATACTCCCCGGGATAATTCACAAGATCATCGAGATATCCCAGAAATCCGTCAGCCGCCTCGGGTCTCTTATCATTAAGTTCTGATTTATCCAGATCCTCAAGAACCAGGAAACTGGCCCGGCCTCCCCCACTGGCTTTCAAATACTCAATGGCTGATTCAGCTTCTATAAGGCTGCGCACCGGGATAACCTCGCCCATTTGACCCAGCGCTGCTGTCACCGCTACCCGGTAATCCTCCGAAACCTCCATAGCTTCAGCCAGGGGCAAAAGCATGCCGGCAGGCTTTTCGGACCACGACAGGAGCGCTTTCGCCCCACCGGAATAACCCTCGCCCGATTCGATTAGCTGTTCGAGAAGTTCTTTTCTCGCCCTCAACCCTGACGATTCTGATTTCAGTGAAGAAAGTTTATCTTTTAGATGACCGAGCGTTTCCTCGAGATCCGTTATCTCTTTCGATTTCGAATTCAGGGATATCTTTGATGTCTCGATCCTTTTGATAATTTCCTGTTTTCTCTCTTCGAGAGCTTTTATGTCCAGGCGATTCTGGCTGCGAAACTTATCGTATTCTCCGGATGCCCTGTTGAGCTCCGCGATCTTTTGATCCAGACCATCTCTCATTTCCCGTATGGACTCAGCTTCAGCCCTTATGCCGGATATCCTCTCTGTGATGCTGGAGTGTTTGGTTCGCTGTTCCCCAAGGGCCGATTCCGCTTCCGTCGATTCTCCGGACAATCCCACCAGCTCGGCTTCAATGGTCTTATTTTCCCTTTCGGATGACTCTTTTTGAATATCGATATCCTTCAGCCTGAGACGCTTTTCCAAGATCTCGTTCTCCAGCGCCTGTATACGTTTTTCCAGGGAATCGATCTCAACCTTACAGTTCTCGATTCTATTCGATGACGTCTCCGCACGCTGCTTGTTAAGCTTAATCTCGCTCTCAATGCGGGCGGATTTGATAGTAACATCCGATTCAGATTGTCTGTGCTCGGCAGCCCGAGCCTCGTGATCGGTTAGCTTGAGTTTATCTTCCTGGAGATTGTATTCATATTTTTCTATTTCTGCATTGGAAGCCACGATATTTATTTGAAGATCTTTTTTATTCCGAAGCAAATCGTTGTACCGTTCTTGTGAATCGAAAAGTCGAGCGGCAGCCAGGCCGCACTCGATATCCTTTAGAAGCTCTTTCTGTTTGCCATATCTCTGCGCCCTTTTGGCCTGGCGGCGAAGCGAGATGACCTGCTTTTCTATTTCGGCGATGATATCTCCGAGCCGAAGAAGGTCGCCTTCAGTGGCCTCAAGTTTATTCTCCGCTTCCTTCTTGCGATGTTTGTATTTGGTTACGCCCGCTGCCTCCTCAAAAAGAGACCTGCGATCTTCTGTTTTATCCGACAGAATGGCATCAACCATTCCCTGCTGTATAACGCTATAGGCGTGCGGTCCTATACCGGTATCGAGGAATAGTTCCACAATATCTTTCAGGCGGCATTGATTTTTGTTGAGCAGGTATTCGGATTCGCCCGAACGGTAGAGTCTCCTCGTAATGCTCAATTCGTCATATTCGATTGGCAAGAGTCCGCGATTATTCTTTATGAACAGATTTACCTCGGCCATTCCTATGGGTTTCAGCTGAGACGTGCCGCTGAATATCACTTCTTCCATACGCGAGCTTCTCAAAACGCTCGTGCGCTGCTCACCGAGAACCCATCTTATGGAATCGAGAATGTTGGATTTGCCGCACCCGTTCGGCCCGACCACGCCGGTTATACCGCCGTCAAAATCTATGATGGTCTTATGTGGAAATGATTTGAATCCTGAGATTTCAAGCCGCGAAAGTAACACCAGCTTCTCCTTTACATTCTAAAATTGCTGAGTATATCGGCCATGGCGCGGCACGAAACCCTCGGGGCCGCCTCCGCCGCCGGGACACCGACAATAAAATTATAGTAGGGGAGTCCGACCCCTTTGTCAAACGCAGTTCTGACAACTGCTCCGGACCTGAGTGATACCACGGCGTTGAAAAAATTGGGATATGTATCCAGATCGACGGAGACCGCCAGGCCGCCCGCGGAAATCCGCTGAATGAATTCCTTTTTCGGCAATGAAAAGGTATCAAGATCATAGGGAAATGGCTTTATGACCAGAAACTTTTTTATGATATCATGAGACTGCGGATCTACATTCGATGTCAATAAAATTCTGATGTCTCGATTGGGAAAGGTCTCCGCAATCTGCGGCAGGATTTCCGAGGCCGCCCTGATAAGTTCCAGCCTGGCGGGCATACAGATTAGACAGGCCTTGAGATTAACTGGAAGATCGCTAAATTTGACCAGATCCAACCTGTATTGAAGCCTGTCTCTCAGGCTGGCAAATCTCTGAACAATACCGCGAATCTTAACGCTCAAAATCTTACCTTTCCCCTGTGGATCCAAGATGATAATTAAAAAGGCCTCTGACGCTGGAGCCTATTTCGGCTACTCTCTCGCCGTTGAAGTAGCCCAGAACGCAATCGTTTCTCCCGAGACTCAGGGCAAATTCTTCTCTGGCCGTAAATGTTTTACCCGCGCCGGGATTCAGGAATCCCATGTATACCGTATCGCCATCGGCTATAACGTTCATCCAAACAAGGTCGGATGCCTCAATTCGCAACCTATGATTGTGGCCTGAGCTTTCCCAGGCGGCCGGACGCTCCCAGGGCCTGCTCCATTTTACTTCACGTCGCGGTTGATGGCTATCCGCCGGGGTGACAACCGTATCGCTTATATCGGGAAATCGCTCATCCCGGGAGCGGACGGTGAGATAGATTAACCCGATAATTATCAGGCCGACTATGATTACCAGCGGAATTCTATAATCAAGACCCTTCTTGGATTGGGATAGAGCCGCTGCTGGAATTTCATCGTCAGTCTTCTCTTCACCGTCGATTATTCTATAGAGCTCCTTTAGATCAAGATCTAAAGCCTCGGCGCAGATCTTGGTAAAAGGCTTCAGATAGACTTGTCCGGGAAGCAAATCGCGGCGCCCGCTTTCTAAAGCCTCGATAAAATGCTCGTTTAGTCTCGTAGTGGCGGCCAATTGCTCGATGCTTAAGCCTTTAGCCTCTCTGCCTTCACGAAGTCTATCGCCTAAAGCTCTGGACAAGATTGAACCTCTTCATACATCTTCTGAAAGAGCTTTGAAGGAAACCCGATCACGGTATCGATTTCACCCTTATAGTTGTCAACCAGAAACGAACCCATCCCCTGAATGCCATATGCTCCCGCTTTATCGAGGGGTTCTTTCGATTCCACATAGCGATGAATATCCTCCGAGCTCAGTTTATTGAAAGTCACTCTTGTCGAATCGTAATCCGTTTTCGCAATATCTTTCGTCAGGATTACCACCGACAGGCCTGTAAAAACGGTGTGGGTTTTACCGGAAAGAAGCTCGAGCATCGACCTCGCCTCCACGCTTGATTCCGGCTTGCCGAGAATCCTGTTTTCCAAAACGACTATGGTGTCCGCTCCCACCACAAGGCTATCGGGAAATCTCCGGGCAACGGATTCGGCTTTCAGTCGCGACAGCCGTTTGACATGATCTTCGGGCGCCTCACCGGGATTATTCTCCTCCGGGATGGCCGGAGTTACGATTTCGAAATCATAACCCATTTCGGAAAGCAGTTTTTGCCTCCGTGGTGAACCTGACGCCAGGACTATTTTC
>CBDVBL010000065.1:0-8345 GCA_965372205.1 uncultured bacterium | reverse complement strand
GATATCGCCCTCCATAGAAAATAAATAATAATAATACTGCTTTCCATGTCAAGTTATTTATTAAAGGGCAAACTGCAAAAATGCCTTAATCAATCCCGTTGTGACTACGAAAAGGCTTGATGCCCGTTAGATTTGATGATCATTCATTTCGCCCCTCTTCCCCCTCTGCTCCATTCCCAAGGCTTTCATCTTCTTATATAAATGGCTCCGCTCCAATCCCAGTATATCTGCCGCCCTGGTCATATTGCCGCCGGCGCCGGTGATAGTCTTTTTTATGTAATCTCGCTCGAACTGTTCAGATGCTGTTTTGAGCGTGCCCCGCGGCCCTTCCCCCACAAGATGTGGAAGCAGCCCTTCAATCTCCGCCGAATCGATGATTTCGGATTCCGACATTATGGCAATTCTTTCAACATAATTGGCAAGCTCTCTGATATTTCCAGGATAGGAATATTTCATAAATAGAGCCATGGCAGATTTATTAAAATTCTTGGTGGGACGTCCTCTGCGTCGGCAGAACCTCTCAGAGAAATATTCGACCAAAAGCGGGATATCCTCCCGTCTCTCGCGTAACGGCGGAATCTCTATTGGCAATACCGCCAGACGGTAATACAGATCCTCGCGGAATTTGCCATCGGTCACCACCTGTTTCAGATCCTTATTCGAAGCCGCTATCAATCTGGTATCGGAGCTGATCTCTGCAGTCCCTCCCAGGTGCGTGAAAGTGCCCTCCTCGACCGCTCGCAGGAGTTTGGCCTGTGTCCTGCCCGATGCCTCCGCGATCTCATCCAATAATAAGGTTCCCCCGGCGGCCATTTCGAACCGCCCGGGCTTGGATTTCACAGCCCCCGTAAAAGCACCTTTCTCGTATCCGAATAGTTCCGATTCTATCAGATCATCAGGGAGTGCCGCACAATTGACCGCCACAAACGGGCCATCGCTCCTGGGGGATAAACCATGGATCATTCGAGCCACAAGCTCCTTACCGGTGCCGTTCTCGCCGGTAATCATTACCCGCGATTCCTCCGGCGCCACCCGCTCGATAGTCTTTTTCAATTCCTGAATAGCTCTTGATTCGCCTACCATCCGGCTGTCGTCGCCGAGAAGCTGACGAAGATCGTCCCTCTCGGTCTCGAGCCTCTTGAGACGCAATATGTTACTCAGTATAACCTCGATCTTATCCAGGGAAAGTGGCTTTTCGAGAAAATCGTAGGCGCCTGACTTCACGGCGGTAACAGCAGTCTCAATCTCCGCATGTCCGGAGATCATCACGCACTCGATATGTGGAATCTTCTTTTTTATCAATGATAAAAGCTCGATACCGTCTCCGTCCCCCAGCCATACATCCAGCAGGGCAACGTCAATCGAATCATCCAGGAGTCCTTTGGCTTCGGCAAACGATCCCGCAGTCGTCACCTCATACCCCGAACGCCTTAACGCCGAACCTACCGTTGAGAGTATATTAGGTTCATCATCAACAATTAGAATTCTCAAAGAGATCCCCCTATTTATCGTTTTTTCGTGGACGGTCTTTTTGCAGAGGAAGTTCCAGAACCGCAGCGGTTCCACCCTCGGTTGAGCTTCCGATTCTTATCCTGCCATCATGTTCGTTGACGATTTTCTTGACAATCACCAATCCCAATCCTGACCCTCCCGGCTTCGTCGTGAAGTAGGGATTAAAGAGGTTTTCTCTGGCCTGAGGCGATAATCCCGGGCCATTGTCGGCAATTATCAAAGTTGCCGTCCGATCTGACGAAAAGGTTCTGATGGTTACGCGTCCTCCCGGAGGAATGGCTTCGAGGCCATTTTTGATGAGGTTCACGGACGCTCTCTTGATCTGGTTTCTATCGGCGAAAACCGGAATCGGTTTCGATGATAGATCGGCTTTCAGCGTGCCAGCATCGAGCTCTTTGCCGTAGAGGGAGAGGGTTGCTTTTACAATCTCGTTCAGATCATCGGGAGCAGGTTCAGGGGGAGGGAATTTAGCGAATTCGGAAAACTCCTCCACAATTTTAGAAAGCGATTGCACCTCTTGCAGGACAGTCCTTGTGGAGCGGTCGAAATCCTCAGCAAATTTCGGGTCGGATTTTGCATACGCCCGCCTGAGATCCTCGACTGCTATCCTGATAGGAGTCAGGGGATTTTTTATTTCATGCGCCACCTTGCGCGCCATCATGGTGAATGCCGAAAGTCTCTCCGTCTCCACGATCTTTCTGCGGTAATCCTCTAAATCGGCTGCCATTTTATTGAAAGTATCAATCAAATTGCCGAGTTCGCCGCGACTCTCGTGGTTCACTCTCACAGAAAAATCGCCGTCAGCCAGACGATCCGCGACCCAAGTAAGCTTGTATATGGGCCGGGTGAATCCTATTGCGAAAAAATAGCCGAAGATCACCGCCAGAATAAGTCCTCCTATGGCAAAGCCGCCGTAAATCAAGCGCATATTCCCGAAGAGTATATCGAGATCATGAGTCGAAACACCCATAAGGAGATCGGCAACCTTGTTATCAGAAAAATCCAGAAGAGGATACCGTGAGAAAGTGTGCCAGAGGCCCTCGACCTTCATGCGATATTTTTTCTTGTCCAGAAGATAAATCAAAAGCTCGTCTTTTTTGCCCGGCATCGTTTTGGCCAGAAGATCGTTGCCCTCGACCAGGAGAATTTCGGCCCCTGAAAGGACCTGAAGATTCCTGCAGAATTCATCGTCGAGATATCCGCCGCCTGCGACGACTCCGATCATCTCCCTGTTCTCGTACCAGACCGGGGCCAGACCCATTGAAATTAGAAATTCACTCCCCGCGTATGAAACCTTATCCAGCGACTGGACTTTTTGCCCCTTCAAGGCCTCCACAAAGACAGGATCCCCCGACACACGGTCTCCGAAAAGGCCCGGGTCGTGTCCGCGAGCCATGACAATACCGTCTGGACCCACAATCGTCAGATAATCGAGATTGAGAAGGTTTTTCATCTTCACTGTAAAATCGATCAATCCCTGCTGGTCTATATAACCGTTTCTATCCTTGACCAGAAGATATCTCAACAATCCCGGATCCTCCGCCAGCTGCTTCATCTGGGAGAGAATAGCCGTCCCTTGCCTTTCGTACAGGCTGACCGCACCGCCATAAACGCTGTTCAATTTCATTTCCACAAGCGATTCCCGCTGCCTGTTAGCATAAACCGTCAGAGAGATAAATACGGCAAACAACGGCAATACCGCGGCCACGATCAAAAGGAGTATTATTCTTCTTCTAAGTCTCATCTCTTATACTCTATGAATGTGCCGCGCAGATCTATGAAGCCTTCCTCCAGAGGTTTATACCCGGAAATATCGGCCTTCATAATCGTCAACAGGTGCGGCTGGTATAATATTACGGCCGGTGGATCTCTGGCCAGAGACTCCGATAACCCATGGGCTATGCTGTTACGTCTCTCGAAATTCGTCTCAAAACGAAGCTTGTTAAGAAACGTCTGAAATGGCTCATCATCATAATACAGGAAATTTGATTGCCCCGACAGCTTAAGGCTGTAGAGGGGGTAGATCAGACAATCCGGGTCATCAGAGACAGGATTGAAGTAATCGAGGTATAGATCGATCCGGGAGGCTGCATCGACATCCTCGAAAAAAGAAAGATCGGATATCTTCTCTTTTGCGCGAATGCCTCTGTGCTGCAATTGCCCGATAATGTAGCGAGCGATATTTCCCAGAACCGGATAATGAGAATCCACATAAAGGTTGACCACCGATGGCAGCTTTTCAATCGAGTTAAGATAATAATCGACGGAATCGGGATCCAATCTGAAATCCATCAGGTCCCCGGACCCAAATCCGGGGATCGCACTTTCCGGAATCCTTGCGGAACCACCAAGTATTACTCTTATGGTGGTTTCGCGATCGAGCATGAAAAACAACGCCTTGGAAAACGCCTGATCTTTCTGAAAATCCCGTCTGCCATTGACGCCAAGCACGACGGAACAAAATGATCTCGTTACGATCGAGGTATGCTCATCCCTGGAAATGAACTTTGGCGGTGGCGAGCCCAGCGCCGATATCAAATCCAATCGGCCGAGTTCAAAAGCCAGCGCCGCCTCCTCCACGTTGGCGAACCTGATGAAGCGGATGCTATCCAGAAGCGCTGCCCCGGCATCGGAGGCGTACGCCCCGAGGGTGAGACCATCCGGATTTCGCCACTTGATCTGAGATAGTCCCGCACCGACTACCCTACCTCCCGGCGTCGCCAACCCCGGCCTGGGAATTATATAACCAGCCGGCCCGGCCAGGTATTCCTCGAATGCGGCAAAGGGCCCTTTCAACGTAATCGAGATCGTTTTCTTATTGATCAAAAATACGCCTGAAATCTCATTCCTTAGCCTGTGACGGAACTCCTCAGCCCCTTTTATGCCCAGGATGAAACAGGAGGCGGCGGTCAATTTCGGAGATAGCGCCAGTTGCTCCAGAGAATACGCCACATCGGTGGCCTCCACCGGTTTACCTGAATGAAATCTAGCATCAGGTTTTATGTAAAAGGTATAGGTTAACGCTCTAACTTCGTAAACCCCTGCCAGATCGGGAATGATATCACCATTCTCATCTTTAGTAAGCAAACCCCGATGGATTAATCTGCCCACCATCTTCTCATCGGCTGTATTCATAGCGGATGGCTCGAGATGCAGGTCTGAAAAAAACGGTATGTTGACAAATCCCCCGCGATTGGCCTGGGGAACGAAGAGGTTGATTTTCACCTCAAGATCGTCGTAGAAATAAATCTCTGCGAAAATCGAGGAGTCCAACTCTTCTGACCTCGATATATTCTTGTCGGCCCAGGCTATCCTGCCGGTTGCAACCACTCTCTCATCGTAGAAGATCTCGAAGGATTCACCGGGCGCAACGCCGTCAGATCCCCCGGCATTGAAATATAGCATATTGGGTTTCATATAAATTACGTTACATTTGACAAAATCCTGCGTCCCCGCCATAAGCAGGCCGCGGCCGCAAAGAAGAATCATCAAGACCAAATGCTTTTTCATTCGCCTCTCATCTTACTGGCGATAATTTCCGGTTTGCATTCTATTTTACGCTAATCTTGTGCCATCGGCAAACATTTTTTCTATTTAGATAACCAGTTATGATATAATTAGTTAAGTTTACGGGGAGGATGCATTTGGGTAATAGGTCGTGTAAATATTGACACAACCGAGATCCGATATTCACAGAATACGATAATTTGCAGCTATTGAATTGGCTGCCGCTTTAATGCACGCTGGACTAGAAATGTCAAGCCCCTCCGAGTTTGATCAGCAACATTATAAATATGCCGAATACTAACCACACGAAAGTTGATATCCGCTCCCTGTCACTGTGGAAAGCCTCCGGCAATAGATCGAGGGTGGCCACATAGAGAAACGTTCCTGCCGTCAGCCCGGTAGGAATCGCCAGGCTAAGATCTTTCAATGATGAAATGAACGGGAGAGAAATTACAGCGCCAAGCGGCGTCATCAGGGAAAACGAAAGGATAAGAATCAACGTCTTCTTTCGAGAAAATTCGGCCAGACAGAATATAGTGGACAGCGCAAATGCGCCGGTTGCTTTGTGCGCGATGATGGCAATAAATATTATCAAACCCAGTTCCGGGTCGGTCATCCCGACTCCGAGAGCGAAACCCGCGGTCAGGGAATGAACCGAAAGGCCGATAAAGGCCGTTATGCCGACCATTTCATGCCTGTGAGAGCAGGCATTCTCGCAATTTAATTTGTGACTTCTGAGAAGAGTTCTCTCCACCAAAAGAATAATCAAAAAACCCAGAAGCACCATTCCACTGGCCATATTGGAGGTACCGTTCGCCAAAGCATCCGGCAGAAGATGAAGAAATATGGCCCCCAGAAATACTCCCGCACCGAAGGCGATGAATAGATGCAGCTGTCTGTCGCTCCATTTCCTGAAGAGGGGAGGAAGAGCACCGACGATGGCAATCGTGAAAATTCCGACCGTATAAAGAATCAATTTAACAGTATAAATTTGCATTATTCTTTCCCGTCAAACCTAACAGCCTTTTCATTTTTCAACTACCGCATAACAATACTATCGAGATTATATCTTTTCAACAGCAAAAAATCCAAAACTGACTAAACTCGATCTGAAAAAAAGAGAATTGAGCTGAAAAACGTTCATTCGCTTATCAGAGGCATCGAGAGCCGATGCGGCATCAAAAATGTGCAATTCCGGTTTCATTATCTCTCTAAAGACAATAACTTACTCAACATAAATCCGATGATATTCAATAGGATTTGCCTCTGAAACTTATTTACCGGCGCTGAGCGTCCTATCGAGATTGAAAGCCGCGCTGATGAGCGACAGATGAGTGAACGCCTGGGGGAAATTTCCGGCGGCCATTCCGTTGTGAGCCGTCTCTTCTGCATAAAGGCCGAGGTGATTGGCGTATCCGAGCATCCTCTCAAAGATGACTCTCGCCATGTCAAGACGTTCGGGATCGGACCTTCCCGCCCGTGTCAAGGCCTCCACCAACCAGAAGGTGCAGATATTGAAGGCCCCTTCCGTGCCTCTGAGACCATCGCCTGTCTTATCAACATCATACCTGTAAACGAGGCTGCTGGACAGGAGGCCGCCTTCAGCCGGAGATTTAATGATCGCATCCAATGTCATAAGCATCCTGGGATCGTTGGGGGCGACAAAAAAGACCAGAGGCATTATGAGATTGGCGGCGTCCAGCGTATCGCCACCGTAATGCTGGACAAACGTTTTCCTCTGTGGATTCCAACCTTTGGCCATAATTTCTTCATATAACGAATCCCGGCATTTGAGCCAGCGGTTGCTATCGGCAGGAAACGATCTCTTGTCAGCCAGTCGAAGGCCCCTGTCGAGCGCCACCCAGCACATGAGCTTGGAATAGACAAAATGCTTCGGATCACCTCTGATTTCCCAGATGCCATGGTCTTTTCGCTGTGAATTATCGCATACCCAGTCGACAATCGTCCTGAGTTTGGTCCAGAGGTCATATGAGATGGGCGCGCCATATTTATTATAGAGATACACCGAATCCATCAACTCGCCGTAGATATCCAGCTGGAACTGTTTATGAGCGGTGTTTCCGATCCTGACAGGCCCGGAACCCATATATCCATCGAGATGATCTAAAATCTCTTCTTTTATTTCATGACCTCCGCTGATTGTATACATTACCTGCAGTGAGCCGTCGAAATCGATTTCCTGGCAGCGTTTTTCAATCCAGCGCATGAATTTCTCGGCCTCCTCTGTGAACCCGATCCGGAGCAGGGCATAAAGCGTAAATGCGGCATCGCGAATCCAGGTGTATCTATAATCCCAGTTGCGTTCTCCTCCGATGATCTCCGGCAGACTGCAGGTGGGGGATGCCACAATGGCGCCCGTAGGCTCGAATGTCAACAATTTCAGCACGAATGCGGATCTGTATACAACCTCCCGCCAGCGACCGGTATAGGTGCATCTCGAAATCCATCGTTGCCAGTAATCCACCGTTTCATCAAATAGTTTTTGTATCTCACCCTCGGAAACATGCGCATGGTTATCAGGTTTGGGAAGAAATTCCTGGAGAACGAATGAGATAACCTCCCCCTCATTCAGTGTGAATTCGCCAAATACGCTCTTATCCGTCTGCTTCAACTCACACGATGTTGACAACTCGAGGCTCAGATTGTCCGAATGAAAAACGGCTCCGCTGGGCGTGATGGAGATACTATGCCGATCTCTGGCGTAATTGAATGCCGGAGAACATTCCATTCGAAAAGAAATGGTCCCTCTCAACACGCAGATTCTGCGAATCAGCGGATGATTATTTCCGATTTTCCCGGATTTGCCGACCGGCATAAAATCGAGAATCTCTCCAACTCCATCGGTGGAAAAAAACCGCGTGGTCAGGACGTTTGTATCGGGCCAGTAGAACTGCTTATACTTGACCCCGTCGGAAACCGATGGTGAGATCTTGAAACGGCCACCTTTTTCATCATCGAGTAAAGCGGCAAATATGCTCGGCGAATCAAAATATGGATAGCAAAGCCAGTCAATGGAGCCGTCGATTCCGATCAGGGCAACGGTATGCATATCTCCGATCAGGCCATAATTCTCAATGGGCTCGTATGCCATAGCAACCTCTTTTACAATTCACAATAGATGCCATCATTGGATCGGATTAATCGGTGCTTTAAGAGATAGATCGTGTCTGTTTTTCTTTATGCTTTTTTTCTCTTACGCTCTTTACGCTTCTTTTCTGGTTTGATCTCATTATACCGCTGAATTAGATTCTCTAAGTGCGAAACTCCCTTTTATTAAGATTGTAATTTTCCATTTAGGGAATAAT
>CBDVBL010000064.1:0-8353 GCA_965372205.1 uncultured bacterium | reverse complement strand
CTTTGGCCAACAAGTACTCATCCTTCCGGCCAAATTCATTGTACAACCAGGCCATCCTTGCTGTCGCCATAGCAAATTCCGGATCGAGCTTGACGGCTTTTTCGAATTCCTGCAGGGCATCTTTAACGTAAAGCTTTTTGGCTAATTCATCCCCTTGGAGATAGGCTCTGTATGCCTCGTCCGAGGAAGTCGTTACCTTTTTTCGATCCATCAGGGCGTAAATTACCGAGAACGTAACCAGAATTCCAAACGCAACTAAGACTATCTTCCTATACATACTCTACCTCCGATTTATAACTACGTAAGCCATATTATCTTGTTTCATAAATTGGTGATCCATCCCATTATTTTTATGGTCTTTTTCATGCCAATGTTGAGACTTTATCCATTTATATTGGCCGTTAGATCTTCCAATTCTTCATATTATCGTGAAATTTCTCGCTCGTAAGATCTATGTCCATGGGAGTCACCGAGATACAGTGATTCTGAAGTGCTCCATAGTCGGTATCCGGGCCCTTATCCGTGACAACATAATGACCTGCGATCCAGAAATAAGGCTCGCCTCGTGGATCTATTTTCTCAGTAATGACATCGCGGTATTCCCTTTTGCCCAGCCTGGTTATCCTGAAGCGTCTGGAATCGGCTTTTTTGTTGTCGGGGACATTTACATTAAGCAATATACCCTCCGGAAGTCCATATCGTATAACGGCTTTCGCCAACCTGACGGCAAATCGGGCAGCCTTATCGAATCGCCTGCCGACGGAGTCGTTCACTTGATTTGTTATCGCCTGAGAAATCGCTATAGATGGGATATCGAGTATGGTCCCCTCCATGGCAGCCGCTACCGTGCCGGAGTAGGTGACGTCATCTCCCAGATTCGGCCCATGGTTGATTCCGGAGATAAGTAGATCGGGCTTTTTTTTGAGAATACAGTAAACGGCAATCATCACCGCATCCGTGGGAGTACCGGAAACGGCGTAGACGTCGGGCGATATCTTTTTTGCACGCAAGGGACGTGAGAGAGTCAGCGAATGGCCGGTGCCGGATTGCTCCCACATGGGCGCCACGGTGACAACCCGGCCGAGTTTTTTCATAGTTCTGGCCAGGGCTTTAATTCCCGCCGATTGGTAGCCGTCGTCGTTAGAGAGAAGTATAAGCATGACGCAAATTAACGATGATACTCGATACCCTGCAAGGACTTTGTTCGGCTCAGTTCAAGAACCTTGCGGCACCAGCGCAAGGTATCGGCGAGCCGCTTGATATGGGTTGGAAAGGCTCTTTCATATTTTACCACGATGGGAAGAAATCCAATATTAAAACCAGCTTTGACTGCTTTTATGATCATCTCGGTTTCCAACTCGAATTTCTCCGATTCGAGGTTTATCGATTCCAATAGTCTGCGAGAGATAAGGCGATAACCACATTGCGAATCCTCGATGCTCTTCTTAAATAGAAGAGTGAGGATAAAAGACGTGATCCGGTTTGAGAAGCGACGATCCCAGGGCATATTGCCTTTATTCCTGGCTCGCGAGCCGATTATCAGATCTGCACCGGATTTATTGTATGCCTGCAAGAATGATGGGATGTATTTCGGATCATGCTGGCCATCGGAATCCAGGGTGATGATAAGATTGTAACCGTTTGCCAGCGCATATGCGAACCCGGTTTTAAGCGCCGCCCCTTTTCCGCGGTTGGTTTCGTGCCTGATGACTTCAACACCCTCTCGTGAGGAAACGAGCGATGTTTCATCGGTAGAGCCGTCATCCACAACCACGATATCCGGCAGTCGAGCTTTAACTTCGGGCAGAAGTAAAGACAGAGATGCAGCGGAATTGTAGGCCGGAATGACAGCGATGACTTTCATCGACGAAGATTATAGCAGTTTTTAAAGGAAAATAGAAGCCATACCGTGGGCTTTTTGTTTGCCTCGCTATTGTTGCACCGTCCCTACTATCTTAAACAGCCGTCCCTCGCCCGGACCCAGCACGGTGGTGAACGGGATGGTGCCGTCCGACATCTTGGCCGAATAAGTGATGTCGGGGATGCCCACCCAGACTGTGTCTGTTTCAGTCGAATCGAGATATACCGAACCGGCGATGTCGATGATGTAAACGTAGTCTGAACCGACTGCAGACGGATTCAGGCGCACTACGCATTGCACGTCCGGGGCCAGCGTCACGCTATCTACGTTACAGGCCCTGTTTACAACCATTATGTAGGGATCGGTGTCGTCGCTGAACTCCCCGACTTGAAACCAGCCCAAATCAGGATTTGTACTTTCAGAGTAGCCGCTCAGAGAATTGACATAGCCTGAAAAAGTCTGGGATGACAACGAACAAGAAAATGCCGCCTCCCATTCAAGCTCCCTCAATGTCTGGCCTATGGCCTCGATATAAGGCGCCATCTCTTTGACCGCATACCAGCCCGGGGTCACCGAATCGCCCTGCGGATAACGCAAGCCCGGAGCGTATACTTCCTGCGTATCATTGCCATGGTATTTCCAGAATACTATCCCCCTGGCTCCATTACACAGGCCTATGTAAACGTTGCAGGTCAGCTCCGATTTGGTGGGCAAGCGATAAGTCCACAGGTCGTCGCATTCCATGCATCCGTTCGTATAAAATATGTACCCGAACGCCTGAGGCATCAGCCACCAGTCCAGGGACGCCGAGCGGCAGGCCTCATTCACTTTGCCGGCGTCCTCCGCGACGAGTTTCAATGCATATTGTTCCCCCCGGTGCGTGTAACCGCCGAAAGTATCGAAGTGAGAGCCGGTATAATCGGTTATTGCCCAGGTACCGGAAGTAGACTCGCATGTATCGCTACAGGTCTGCCCACCATAATACGCATAAAGATCTGCCCAAACCACCTCGGGCTTGGCGATGTTTATGAAATCCCCGGTCAAATTCAAGACCGCCAAACTCCAGGCCGTAACCACCCTAGCCGTATCGGGCCAGTCGAGGTCATCACGGGTAGCTATCATGATTAAACTGTCTATATGGGCCATCGGACGGAACTGATCATACACCGGCTCATCGGCCATATACCAGCCCGCAACGTTCTCCCCACCGAATAGCGTGGCCGCAGATTCCTTTATCTTATCATCGTAGAAACCAACGTCAATCAACTGCTCTCCCTCGGCGCAAAATATCTTCAGGTAATCGAAGTAAACCTCGGTCTTGCAGGTGGAGACGATACCAAAGCTTGTGCGGCTTTTACCGCCCCTAGTGTAGTCGCCGCAGTTAACCACCGCAGGAGTGCTGTCGGAGAACTGACCAGCCGTGATAAATACCGAATCCATCGGCGTCCTGTTTACACCCAGCTCGTCACAATCGTAGGTGACCAAAATCGCTACCGTATCAGCGGGAGGCACTCCGGTGGGATCGATCCTCATGCGCAACCTACGGTTGTACACCGTAGGATCCGGGCCAAACAGAGGATTCTTATACTCCTGCTTCATCCATAAGGTGTCCAGAACTACTATCGGAGTATCAGAATCTACATACTCATACGGGAAAAACCCGTCAGGAGGATCCGGTCCATAACTGTTCCGGTAATGAAACCGATACTGCGAAGTATCGTCGTTGGCGGAGATTATCGAATAATGAGCCTCGGCATACCTGAAGTAATTGATCTCATCTATGATCGGGCCCGAATTCGGATAGACGAAAAAACCGTCATTCATTAATTCTATGACATCGTCATCATCGTGGGAATCCCAGGCGAGATTGATGATATTGAATCTCAGACTGTTCCGCATCTCGTCCCTCTCGGTATCCGGTCGGTAATTGGAATAAGCTCCCCAGGGAAACAGGCTGTCGGGAAGATCCTCGGCGAAAAGAGGACCCGCCCATAACAAAACCAGAAACAAACACATTAACCTTCTCATCATTCCCTCCTTATCTTAGTAATACCAGTTTCCTCTTGGAAGAGAGCCGGGGCTCGCCCCACTGGCTGATCCTTGCAAAATAAACCCCCGTCGGAAGATCATCCCCCGAATCGTCCCTGCCGTCCCAGACAATTAGATGACTGCCAACATCTTTCCTTTCGTTCAATAACGTCCTTATCTTACGGCCGAGAATATCGTAAATGTCTATATTTATCTGGGCCGGTATGGGACCGATATTGGCAACATAGTAGACAATGGTCGTCTGAGAATTAAAGGGATTGGGATAACTGCTGGTTATGGCGGTTATATTGGGCCTCTCCACCCCCGGCTCATCCCAGGTCGAAGTGATGATAACGGCCAGTTCCTCGGAATAGTCTGACATGTTATCCTGGCCATCCACCGCCGAGATCCGGTAATAGTAATCGTGATCCGACGTCCAGTCGGTATCGGCATAATAGGACGTTTCAGGTTCGGCTATCATGTTGAATACAGACGGCTCGAAACCAGAGACCGTATCCCTATAGACCAGATACCTGCTGAAGTCGGCCTCATGGTTGAACTGCCAGTTCAAGTAAATTATGCCCTCGTCGAAATCGACTTCCGCCGAAAGGCCGTTAGGTATTCCGGGGGGCAGATCGACATAGCCGTACGATTCCCCAGCGGGACCGCCGTAAAAGCCTATGTCCGAACGGGAACCGTCAGCGTCAAATATATCGGGATCGCCGAAGTCGATAAGTGGCGAGAAAGCCTGAAGATGGTAATCGCCGTCGCCGATAAACATAGGATATTCATGGAGAATGCCGAAGGTGGTGTCCACGTGACTGGAGGGGGGAACTGAAAAATCCTGGTTATTTCCCCAGAGATTGTTGTAGCTGGCATAGATTGTCTTGTCGATTCCATATGAACCTATGCCCGCTATCTCACCGCCGGTTACCGTGTTATTCGCCAATGTAGCGGAAACGCTGTCTCTTGATACCGTAACTCCGTACCAGGCCTCGAATTGCCATCTGTAAAGAGTATCGACGGTATTGTTGACAATAGATAACCCTTCATTCTGAGGTGCCGTCTTTATTCCAAAACTCGGACCGCGGATAACCACGAGGTTGTTAGCTACATAATCATAAACTTGCCCGGCGGATAACCAAATTCCACTGCCACCTCCGTAGTAGGCCCTGATTATATTATTCCTGATTATGTTGGTGTCAGCATGGGAGAAAATAGGCGTTAGCTCTGTGGTATTGAATCTGCTGTTTGAAACCTCAAGATACTTGTCGCCTATTCCATTGCCAGCAACGGAATGCGGGCCGTTGAATATGCAATTCCTAATGATTCCTCTGGGACCGGCGAAGATGCCTCCGCCTTCGAAATGACATCTTTCCACAAGAACGCTGGAGAAAATGCCGGCATAAAGCGCAACAGCATAATTATCGGTATGATCTATATACAAATCAGCTATACGAACTGTCGAATCCGACCATATTACGGTCTCCCTGTAACCGTCGTGCCAGATGCGGGTTGAATCCATGCCCATGCCAATAAGCGCCAGAGAATCGGTATTCAAAATCACTCTCTGGTGGTAATCGCCAGCTCCCACATAAATCGTGTCGCCCCCCTCGGCCGCATCCACCGCGTCCTGTATCAGGTTCGCCGCCGTCTCCCAGCTGGTGTAGGGGTATTCGTTGCTCCCCTCATGGCTGGCGTAGTGGTAGTCGGCGCGGGCGGAAAGACAGTAAAACAGTATGACAATTAAGGGAACGAGCTTTTTCATGTTACTCCCATCTCACTGGCGTACAATAATAATATAGTTGAATATATAGAGTTGGCAATTCAAATCTGCTTAAGGATGCCTGTTATGGACAAAACATCGTTCTGTCCCCGCTCCAGATATTCTATGGTCTTTTATCTTGATACCGGTCGGCCAGGAACAATTTACTTTTCGTCGGTTAACACGCTGATGGCTTTAGCCCGAACTCCTTGATTATCCATAGAGCTACTTCGGTTATGTTTGCCGGATCAAAATTGGGGATCCCGGTAGCGGATCGATCCTCCGAAATAAGCGCAATCATGTTCGACCGGTCTTTAAAGATCGGTTCCTGCCCGCGCGCGACACATTCGATCATCGGCGTCTCTCTTTCTCTGTGCCCTTCGCAGATCACCAGGTCTTTATCGCGGAATAAGGTCTCTTCCAGGGTCCTCATTGTGTTTTCCCCGGGCAATGACGAATGGCAAATCCAATTGTGCGGCGACAGAATTATCGTAGATTCGCTTCCAGCCTTACGATGTCTCCATGAATCAGTCCCCGGTCGATCAAAGTCGTGATCATGAGACGTATGCTTGATGGTAGCGATCCTGTATCCGCGTTTGACCAACTCCCTGGTTAAGTTTTCAATGAGTCTGGTCTTTCCGCTTTTCTTTCGGCCGACAATCTGTAAATATTGCGGCATATTCACCCTCTTAAAATCCCTCAATATTTTTTAACAGGCCTTTTCTTGTGGAGGCCGGGAGCCTATTGGACGGTATCGATTTCCCCATCGTTGTTGTCTATGCGGAGTGAATTCCCTGACTCAACCGCCTATTCTCCGCATAGAGGGCTTGAAACGATCAATCGATATATTGCCGGGTATTCGCCTGAATTCACGGCTGACAACTGCACTGTATATGCACTCTTTCAAATGGCCTGAGTCTTCACCCCCGTTCAGAAGATCTTTCAAATCCACGTATTTTTCCCTGAACAGGCACCCTATCAAACGTCCGGAGGACGTGAGGCGCAGGCGATTACACCGGCTGCAAAAGCCCCTGCTCACAGCCGAAATAAAACTGATGCGCCCGGGATAATTCTGAAATCGAAAAGTCCGGGCCGGGCCGGAGTTTTGACTGGAAATGCGATCCTCCTCCAACTCGATTCCTATTTTATTTCGAATCTCCTCTTCACCGACGTAAAGATCGGTTCCCCACCCGGATTTGTGTGTCGGCATAAATTCAATAAAGCGAATATCGATTCTCCTGTCCAGAGCCCACCTCGCCATGGAGGGGATTTCGCTATCATTTACTCCCCGCATTACCACGGTATTTATTTTGATAAGCGGAAAGACGCGGCTTTTCTCGGCTTCGATTATCCCGGAATTAACCTCATCGAACCCGTCAACGCCGGTGATTCTTCGAAATGTCTCCCTTCTCAGGGAATCCAGGCTGACGTTCAAGCGATTCAGCCCGGCGTCAATTAGCGAAGGCAACAAGCGGTTCAAACGAAGCCCATTTGTTGTCAGCCCGATTATTACCATGTCGTTTAATCCCGACGTTTCCCTGACAATATCGACTATACCATTCCTGAGTAATGGCTCCCCCCCGGTGAACCTTATTTTATTGATCCCCGATGCTGCAAATGCTTCAATAAGTTGCAAGACCTCAGAGTTGCTTAGCTGATGTCGGTTTATCTCATGCTTATCGAGAGAGCCATAGCAGTAGCCGCATCGGAGGTTGCATCGTTCCGTAAGAGAAACCCGAAGGTAAGTAATCGGGCGGCCCATGACATCGATCAATGACGTTTTCTTGCGCAGCGAATCCATCTCCATAATTATTTCATTTCATTCACGGAAAATCCCCACCGGTCTGGCAGGGGCTAATCCGTTTGACCTGCCCCCAATGATTATACCACATTCGAAGTTAGCCCTGCCATAGCTAAAGTCAAGATCGTTTTTGATACCGATCACCTTATATTTCCGGCTTTGATTAATTGGTTGAATCAATCTTATATGAATTATATACTTTTTCAGTAATTGGACTTCTGTGATTCTGCGCTTATCGGAAAAGATTGGTGTGAAGAGGAAAGAGGATCGGTATGAAAAATGGCATACGTTTGTTGTGGAAAAACGAGGACTGGTGGGCCGTCTGGTTCGGCTTTATAATTTTCATCGCCGTTCTACTGAACCTTGTACCGAAAGTGCCCAAGATCGGCGGCTGGAGCCAGAATCCGCTCGACGCATTCCTTGTCATAAAAGACGGCATAGCAGTTGGTAATATATTATTGCCGCTGGTTATTCTTATGGTCTGCCTGGGAGCGCTCACGGCCATAGGAATGGCATTCATGAAAACTGAAAAAGTCGCTAAGTATATTGCGGGATTTATAGTTGTGTTTATTCTATCCTGTATTGCCTACTGGATAGCTCACCATGCCAATATCAGGTACTGGGGTCTAAGTTATGCGTTGTGGGCGCTTTTAATCGGGCTTTTGATATCCAACACCATCGGCGCACCGGGCTGGCTGAAAGCCGGGGCAAAAACAGAGCTGTTCATAAAAACAGGTCTGGTTCTTCTGGGCGCCGAGATATTATTCAAAAAGATACTTTCTCTTGGACCCCCTGGTTTGATGGTGGCCTGGATTGTAATCCCCACTGTAGTGATTTTCATGTTTAAATACGGAACTTCGATTCTCAAGATGAAAAACAAGCATCTTGTAATCATACT
>CBDVBL010000063.1:0-8497 GCA_965372205.1 uncultured bacterium | reverse complement strand
CCACAGTCGGGCAAAGGGAAGATCTTGAGGATAAGGTTCGTGGAATAGAAGCCGCCGTCGAGGCCGGAGAAAGCATGCTTCGATCTGCCGTTTCGCAAAAAGATTACCTTCAGATTGAATACGATAACGAGTTTCTCATTTCCCCTATCGATGGCACTGTCCTTTTAAGAACTGCAGAGCCGCACGAGGTGGTTGGCCGGGGAGAAGTGGTTTTGACTCTGGCTAACCTGGCTCGCCTGAAGATCAGGGTTTATCTTCCGGAGATTTATCTGGGCCGGATCAGAAACGGCCAGGATGTCAAAATCAGGGTTGATTCCCATCCCGATCGCGAATTCGAAGGGAGGATTTCGAGGATATCAGATAAAGCCGAGTTTACTCCCAAGAACATCCAGACCATCGATGAACGGGTCAAGACCGTATACGCTGTTACCGTCGACACCGGTGATAATAACGGAATTTTGAAACCGGGCATGCCCTGCGATGTAACTATCAGCCTCACACCGTAAAATGGTCGAAGCTCACGGGCTACGGAAGCGGTTCGGAAAAACCGAGGCATTAACAGGAGTAGATTTATCGGTTCGCCGGGGTATCATCTTCGCTCTGGTGGGACCGGACGGCGCCGGTAAGACAACTCTCCTGCGAATCCTTGCGGGGATCATGACACCCGACGCCGGCAGCCTGGAAATTGTCGGCTGCGATGCTATCAAAGATCCTGAAAGCATCAAGGATAAAACAGGTTATCTCTCCCAACGATTTTCATTAAATCCAGTCCTGACCGTTGAGGAGAATATCGGATTTTTCGCAGCATTATATAAAGTCCCGTCGGCGAAAAGGGCGGCCAGAATGCAAAGGCTGCTGGAGTTTTCGCGCCTCGAACCATTCCGGAAGCGCCAGGCGGCACGACTATCCGGCGGCATGAAACAGAAGCTTTCGCTTTGCTGTTCGTTGATACATACGCCGAAACTGCTGTTGCTCGACGAGCCGACAACGGGCGTAGATCCGATCTCGCGCAGGGAGCTCTGGGAGATCCTCTACGATCTCGTAAGCGAAGATGTAACTATCATCGTTTCGACGCCATATATGGATGAAGCGGAAAGAGCGGGCGAGATTATGCTTCTGCATAAGGGCCGGGGTCTGATAACGGGAGATATGCAGAAGCTGCGATCCAGATTCAAGTTTGCCTTGTTTGAGATGATCACCGCCAATAATCGATCAGCCCATGAACTGGTCTCTCGACGGCTGGGGCATCGGAGGGCGATATTTTTCGGTGAAAAGCTTCACCTTACCCTCGACAATCCGGATGACGCTACGGGCATAAAATCTCTTTTGGAAGATTCCGGGATCGCGGTGAAGGCCATTGAACGGATCAGCCCCGGCCTGGAGGATGTTTTCATTCAGGAGATTACCGGTGAATAATATAACACCCGAAGCCGAACCAGCAGTCTGTGTCGAGGGATTGACCAAGCACTTCGATGATTTTGTTGCGGTAGATAATATAACTTTCGAAGTTGCGAAAGGGGAAGTGTTCGGCTTTTTGGGACCGAACGGCGCCGGTAAATCAACGACAATCAGGATGCTTTGTGGAATCATAAAACCGACTGCGGGGAAGGGCAGTGTTGGGGGATATTCGATCCTCAAAGAAGGATCCAGGATAAAGCTCATAACCGGTTATATGTCCCAGAGATTTTCTCTGTATGATGATCTCACGGCAGCAGAAAATCTCGAATTTTTCAGCGGAGTCTACGGTCTTTATGGACGTGAAAGGCGCCATCGAATCGAATGGGCCCTCTCGATGTCAAATCTCGCCGAGCGTCGGAATGAACTGACAAAAAACCTCTCCGGGGGGATCAAACAACGGCTCGCCTTGGGGGCGGCGATTCTGCATAATCCCTCAATCTTATTCCTGGACGAACCGACAGCCGGCATCGATCCCCTTTCGCGAAGAGATTTCTGGAACCTGATATACGGGCTGTCATCGTCGGGCTCAACGGTATTCATAACCACCCACTACATGGATGAAGCCGAGCATTGCGATCGCATAGCGCTTATCGACGAAGGAAAGCTGATCAGACTCGACACACCGTCGGGTTTGAAGCGTACCACTACAACCGGCCGGATATACGAAATATCAGTCTCCGATTGGCGATCTTGCCTTGAGCTTCTCCGTAGCAACGAGATGAAATTCGGTAAAAGTTCGATTTTCGGAAGCAAGATACATCTTGACTATAAAGGCGAGGATATCGAACAGGTGAGATCTTTTCTAACAGCGCAGGGGATCGAGGAAGTCTCCATAAGAGAGATAACGGCATCGCTGGAAGACGCTTTTATAAAGGTATTGCAATCGCCGGATAAGAATGGGGTCGGTTAATAGATGAGACTTCTTGCGATAGCGAAAAGAGAGTTTATTACCGTTCTGCGGGATAAACGTTCGCTCTTTCTGGTGATCCTTTTTCCGCTGATGCTTCTGGTTATCTATGGCTATGGAGTGACATTCGATATCAAGCATATTGCCATGGCGGTTTACGATCAATCAAGAAGCCCGAAATCAAGGGAACTGATCGAGAAATTCACATCGTCGGGGTACTTTGTTTTAGAAGACCACGTCGATTCGTACAGGCAGCTCGAGGAGCTACTGGTAAACGATGAGATCATACTCGGATTGGTAATCCCGCCGAATTTCGCCTCTGGTATCAGTTCGAAGACTGGTACCACTGTCCAGATACTGGTCAACGGATCGGACGCCAATACAGCCAGCGTAGCCATGGGTTATCAGGCCGCAGTATTTTATGATTTCACTCGCCTGAGTATAGACCTGCCGGCCGATCTTGAGTTGCCTTCGGTCGTGGAGAGGACGAGAATCTGGTATAATTCCGAGCTAAAATCATCGAATTTCATTGTCCCGGGAATAATAGTCATAGTCATGATGCTTCTCGGAGCATTGTTGACATCCAATGCCATTGTTAGAGAAAAAGAATCCGGTTCGATCGAGCAGATTGCGGCATCTCCGGTGAAATCATGGGAATATATTCTGGGCAAAATTGCCCCTTATATCCTGATCTCATTCATTGACGTTTGCCTGGTTATAGCCGCGGGATATTTTATTTTCGACGTGCCGATCAGGGGGAATCTGTTATATGTAGGCATGTTTTCCGTTCTCTTTTTGGCGAACGCCCTCGGTATCGGCCTGTTCGTTTCGGCAATTTCCAATAGCGTGACATTTTCGCAATTCCTGGCGATGCTGATAAGCCTCCTTCCGTCGATTTTGCTTTCGGGTTTCATATTCCCGATATCCAGCATGCCGCCAATCATCCAGGGCATAACGTACCTTGTTCCGGCTCGCTATTTTCTGGTTATATTGAGGGGAATTTTCTTAAAAGGCGTGGGCCCCGAAATTTTATGGCCGCAGGGGATCTTCCTCCTGGCCAACGCCACCGTATTTCTGGTGTTAGCTTCCCTGAAATTCAAAAAGAGTCTTGATTGATGCTGAGAAGGATTTATTTCATCGCCCGAAAAGAGTTCATTCAGCTTTTAAGAGACCGGCGAATTTTCGGAATGCTGATCATCGCCCCCATAATACAGCTTGTCGTATTCGGCTACGTGGCCAGGACAGATATCAGGAAGACCCCTATGGTCATCTGCGATCAAAGCCGTACGCCTGACAGCCGGGATTTCGTGAGTCGGTTCGTTTCCAGCGGGTATTTCAAGGTGGTGGGATTCGTTGACGGTCAAAACGATATAGATTCGTATCTGGATTCCGGGGAAGCGATTCTCGGTATTATAATCCCGGCAGATCTTGCGCGCCTTTTAAAACGCGGGGAAGAGGCGACGGTAGGCATATATATCGATGGGACTAATTCAAATCTGGCCACCATCGTATCCGGTTATGCGCAGATGATAGTCAGGGGCTTTTCTGGCGATATAGCGATGGATTATCTCTGCTCACAGGGTGTTCGACCGCCGGATTTGCCCGAAACTGAGCCGAGGATCTGGTTCAATCCGGAGCTCAAGTCGGTTAACTTCATGGTTCCCGGCGTTATGGCCATGCTTACGTTGATATTGTTGTTAAACCTTACTACACTCGGGATCGTCCGGGAGCGTGAGCAGGGTACCGCCGAACAACTGGCAGTGACACCGATCAATCCTCTGGACCTTCTCATCGGGAAGCTCATACCTCCCCTATTCGTGGGTTATATGGTGATCACACTGGTACTGGTGGTGGGACTCGCCTGGTTTGAGATTGCCTTTGTGGGGTCCATAGCCATCCTGTATCTATTATCGGCGTCATATATTCTGGCCTGTTTGTCTGCCGGGCTTTTGATTTCTACCTTTTCTTATACCGCCGACCAGGCCATGTGGGCCAATCAGGTATTTACAATTCCCAATGTTCTTCTTTCCGGATTTATCTTCCCCATAAACAATATGCCCGAACCGATTCAACTGGCGACTTATCTGTTGCCCATGAGATACTTCCTGACTATTATAAGGGGCCTCTTTCTCAGGGGCAGCAACATCACCGATTTATGGCAGGAGGCCATAATATTGCTTGCCTGGAGCGTGATTGTTATTACATTGGCATCCTTGAAGTTGAAAAAGAGACTGGTTTAGGGAATAATACCATCCGTGTGACGTATAAATATGTGAGGAGCTATAAAAGTGGATAATCTACAAAATACCGGCACTCCGCAAAAGGTTCTGGAATGGGTTACGCTGATTTTAGCGATGTTATTTTTCGTTTTGGGCGCAGGGATATTAACCGGTCTCATCTTGGGGGATCGTATTTTCTTCCAGGGAACGACGAAAATAGTTGTAGGGCTGGTCCTGATGGGTTATGGAGTTGTTCGAGGCGGCATGATATTCAGACGCATGAAATCACGGAAAAAAGGCGGCGGCGGTGAATAAAAAAAACTTGACATCGAAGGGCCGATTGGTATTTTATTTATCTAATTTGTTAGGGGGCCTTAATTTATGGAGAGGACACCGTAACCTGAAGCATTCGTTTCCAACTCTAATTGCCATTGCGAGCTTGGCCTGCATCGCCATTGCCGGACCCGCTGACGATGCCCTTGATCAGGCTAAGTCTTTGAAGGAAAAGGGCAATTTAGAGGAAGCCGTGAAGGTGGTTATCACGGCTCTGGCCAATGAGCCTGAACACTTTAAGCTCAATCGCCTGGCGGGCAGTCTTTATTCCGATCTCGAACAATACCAGGAGGCGTTGAGTTTTTACGAAAAGGCTCTCGCAAAGAAAAAAAAGGACGCTGAGGCTTTGCTGGGAGCGGGTATGTCGGCATATCATGTCGGGGATTACGAACGGGCAATTGAATTCTTCGATAGGGGCATCAAAACCAAGAAGAAAAAAGGGGAGTTTTTATACGGACTCGGGTTGGCCCAGATGGAGATGGGAAATTATGCGGAAGCTGATTTGAATCTCAGAAAAGCCATAGATAAAGATAAGAAGGCTGCCAGGTATCATCTGGCCCTGGGAGAGGTCAATTATCGGAATAAAGTATTCTCCATCACGATATCAGAATTTTACAAGGCCATTGAACTCGATTCTACGCTGGATCGGACTATTGAGGATTTGCACCATAAAATGGCCAAGGCGTACATTCAGATGCGAAATGTCGAGAAGGCAATTGAGGAATATCGGAAGGATCTGGATCTCCATCCGGAAGATACTACGGCATGGCTTGAGTTAGCCAATATATGCAAATTATCTGATAAGCAATCGGAAGCGGCGTTTTGTTACGAGAAGTATTTAGAAATTATACCGGAAAACGGTGAGATCTGGTTTAATCTTGCCAGAATATATCACCTCAGACTCAGAAATGACGAGAAGGCCGTCGAATCCTTTGAAAAAGCGGTTAGCTTAGGATCCCATGAAGCGGAATCCTATGGTTACCTGGCCAAGATTTACGCCGGTGGTAAAGACTATTTGAAATCGATTGACGCTTACAACCGATATGAAGCGGCGTTCGGGCCACCCGACAGCGTCCTGTACTGGTTCGATAAAGGCAAAGTGGAGATCAAACTGGGAGTGAAGAATACTCCCTATTTCGACTCCGCATTGGTCTCGTTCCAGAGGGCAATGGAACTCGATTCCTCTTTCTCAGCGGCTTACGAATATGCCGGACTTTCCATGTATTACAAGAGAGATTACAGCGGCGCGATTCCGTTTTTTAAAGGCAAAATCGAACTGGATTCCACGAGCGTTAACGCTTATCGCAACCTGGCGTTTTGTTACCTCAAGACCGAATCATATGATAATGCAGCAGGTACTTTCGAGAAGGCTCTTACAATAAAGCCCGAAGATATCCAGATGCGCTCCATGCTCGGCAAGATCTATACTTTTAACAAGATTTACGGAAAATCGGTCGAGCATTACGTGATTCTCTTAAACGATTATTCGGAATCATTGACTGATTCACTGCGATGCGTTATTTACCCCGATCTGGGATTGAGCTATCTCTCGCTTCTGAAGTGTCGGGAGGCGATTCCAGTATTGCTAAGGGCTGAAAAATGTAGGCCGGACGACACTTCCATTCTTTTCAATATCGGCTCTGCATATCAGACGTGCAATATGATAAAGGAAGCGAACACCTATTATAGAAAAGTCCTTGAGATTGATCCCGGCAATGCCGATGCTATAAAGCGCGAAATGCAGACCAGATTTCAGGGGGAGGAGTAACGGAGGAGATGATGGGCAATAAGAAACCCGATTCCGATGCCATTTATAAATACCTCGGATTTGACATCTATCCCGGTAAGATTGATGATTTCTGGAAATCAGACGACGAGAAGAAGCGTTTTGTCAGGCAGGTTAAAGCCCGCGATAGCCAGATTTCGGTATTAAATCGGGATACGGCCATTTTGAATATCAAATCGATGACAGCGGTCGACAAGGCGATCTCGATTATCGGCGGTGCAATCTTGATATTAGCGTTTTTCCTGCCGGTCTACTCCATCGATCCGTCAGGCAGGGGCATTTCGGGATCGGCGATATCCTACTTTTTAAACCTCCCGTTTATCGGCAGCTATGCTGCCTGGGGCGGGATAGTCATGATATTAACGATGATTATTTTTGCGCTTTTGCTGTTAAGCTGTCCCGTGGCCGGAGCTTTGAATATCCTGGGTGTTCTAAACAAAAATAAAGGCGATAAATATCTGGAAAAGGTTAAGAAATTCAATCGTTTTACTTATGTTCCGATCCTTCTCTACGCATTGTTGTTTATCATACTACTCTTCGGCGGCCTGCATCCCTTCGGTTCGCTGGGGATCGACGGGATTGGCGAATCGCTGAGTCTCTTGGCAATTTTCACAATGACGGGGATTGGATTCTGGCTGAATATCGTAGGGTTAATTCTGGGTTTTGCGCAGGCCCGAGGAATATAGGGCTGTGGCAGAGGAAATAGCAGGAAAAAGAATAATTGGATTTGTTTAAAGAAAATAAGAAAAGGAGGCAATCAACTTGCGCCAGGTAATTTTTATCACGATCCTATTTATTGTGGCTTTCGCCGTGGGGTTCGGTATGTGGTATGGCATCTTCAAAGCCCAGCCCAAAGGCACCATTATGCACACCATATATGAGGGCGGACCACTGGTCATTGTGCTAATCGCACTTCTGGTGATGGTTTTTGGATTCATTATCGAGCGAGCCATCACATTGTATGGAGTGGCTGCAGGGAAAGCCTCCGTCCAGTCATTCTTCAAACGCGTGGTGATGGCTATTCAATCGAATGATTATGAAAACGCTCTCGCCGCCTGCGATAAGCAGAAAGGCACCATCGCCAACATCTTGAGAGCCGGAATAGAGAGATTCAACATCGTCAAAGACGATAGCTCCATGAAATTCGAGAAGAAGATCTCCGAGACCCAGAGAGCGCTCGAGGAGGCAAACGCTCTGGAGGTTCCGCTTCTGGAGAGAAACCTTATCGCCCTTTCGACAATTGCCTCGGTCGCCACGATGGTGGGGCTTCTGGGAACCACCGTCGGCATGATCAGGGCCTTCGCGGCAACCGGTCACAGGACCGGCGGCGTTATTAATGCGGAGGCGTTGGCTGTCGGTATTTCCGAGGCACTGATTAATACGGCCGGCGGGTTATTAAGTGCCATTATCGGCATTGTGGCTTATAACTTCTTTGTAAACAAGGTCGATGCCTTCAACTACACAATCGATGAGGCCTCATACGAGGTCATACAACTCTTGAAAGAAAAGGAAGGCGCGTAAAATGGCGAGAAAGAAAAGGAGAATCTCTATCGTTATCGACATGACCCCAATGGTCGATATTGCTTTTCTCCTTTTGATTTTCTATATGGCCACCACTCAGTTCAAGCCACCGGAAAGGGAGCATGTTTCCCTTCCATCATCGACCTCCCTATTTCAGGTGCCGAATCTGGATCTGATCAATATCACCGTCAACAAGGATGATGAGATCTTTCTGGAATATATTACTAACTTCATTGCCTCGAGTGATACGGTAATAGGGGGCAATTTAATACG
>CBDVBL010000062.1:0-8503 GCA_965372205.1 uncultured bacterium | reverse complement strand
CGAAGGATCGGGAGATGGTGATGCCGGGAGACAACGTGACCATGGAGAGTGAGGTTATCACGCCCATCGCCATGGAGAAGGAGTTGCGATTCGCCATTCGCGAGGGCGGCCATACCGTCGGAGCCGGCGTCATCACCGAGATTCTGGAGTAGGGGTTAGAGGATGCCGCGCGACATTATAACGCTTGCATGCAATGATTGCAAACACCGCAACTATACTGCGACCAAAAACAAGCGTAATCATCCTGACAGGGTCGAGTATAAGAAATACTGTCCATATTGTGGTAAGCACACTCCTCATAAGGAGACTAGATAGAAATACACAGGACAGTAGCTCAACTGGCTAGAGCTCCGGTCTCCAAAACCGGGGGTTGGGGGTTCAAGTCCCTCCTGTCCTGCGTGAGCAAGAGAGATTGATTTGATGTTTAATAAGGTGAAGAAATTTTTTAGCGATGTTTACCTGGAAATGCACAAAGTTGCCTGGCCATCCAGACAGGAACTTGTGGGCTCCACAATTGTGGTGATCGTCATGTCTCTTATAGTATCATTATTTATTGGCGCAGTTGATTTTATATTGAAAGAGCTGGTGAATCTTCTAATCAGCGTTGCCGGCAGCTGAAACGGACTTGACTATGGCAAAGAGATGGTATGTTGCCCATACTTATTCCGGGCACGAGAATAAAGCGAAGAAATATCTCGAGTCGGCGGCAGAGGCTGAGAGCCTCGCGGATCTGTTCGGCCAGATTCTGGTTCCCACGGAGGAGATCGTGGAGATGAGGCAGGGTAAACGTCATACCTCCGTGAAAAAGTTTTTGCCGAGCTACATTCTTATTGAAATGGAGTTGAACAAAGAGACTCAGCATCTGGTAACATCGACCCCGGGCATCACCAATTTCGTGGGCGCCTCCGGAAAGCCCGTGGCCCTACGGGGAACCGAGGTAAAGAGAATCCTGGCGCAAATAGACAGATCGAAAAACCGCGAAGCTCTGGATATCCCTTATAAAGTGGGCGAGGCGGTTAAAGTGACAGACGGTCCGTTCGCGGATTTCGCCGGTACCGTCAGCGATGTCAACCCCGAGAAACGCAAAGTTAAGGTTATGGTCTCAATTTTCGGCCGTCCGACCCCGGTTGAACTCGATTATTTACAGGTAACCAGCCTTTAATGAAGATTTTAAGTAAGGAGTTGTCGTGGCTAAGAAAGTAGCTGGCATGGTAAAATTGCAGATTCCGGCGGGCAATGCCACACCGGCGCCTCCGGTGGGGCCGGCGTTGGGCCAGCAGGGCATAAATATAATGGAATTCTGCAAGGCTTTCAACTCCAGGACCCAGTCACAGGCAGGAACAATAATACCGGTGATCATTACAGTGTTTGCTGATAAGTCGTTTACCTTTATCACCAAAACACCGCCGGCTGCCGAACTTCTAAAGAAAGCGGCGAAGATTGAGAAGGGTTCCGGCGAGCCCAATAGAGACAAAGTGGCCACGGTTACAAGAGGCCAGGTGAGGGAAATCGCGAAACTGAAAATGCCGGATTTGAATGCTACCGATATTGATATGGCCGAGCGGATAATTGCCGGCACCGCCCGCAGCATGGGCATCGACGTGGAAGGGTAATTCATTGAGAAGTGACATTAAATTGCGGTTGGGTCCTTCCAGAGTTCTACTGCCTCTTTCAGCGGCGATTATAACGGTTGTTTTGGTTGCGTATGCTGCAAATGCCCAGGATTCAAGCTATACCTTTCCGCTGGGGGAAGAATGCCCCTTTGAGTTAGAACACGTCATAATTAAACTGAATGAAATGAAAAATGTGAAGGTCAGGGTTACCGGTGTAGAGACAGCGTCATTCAATGATTTCTATGTCTTGATCCTGCCGAGACCAGGTGAATATCGCGACCCAATCAGGCTGTATTTCTTTCAGAATTCAGTACCGGAAGGCGGGGAGGAGTGGGTTTTCGGCCCAATGATGTTTCAACAAAAACTCGATTTTCGGATATTCTCACGGATTCTCTTCGACAGAACGGAGTATGACCCTGATCGGCCCGGAAGGGTCACCGATATGGGATTTCAACACTGGCGAATAAGCTTCGAGGATTGGTGCGATGACGATTGGGATGATTTAGTGGTCGATATCACCCTGGAACCTCCGAATCCTTCAATAGTGATAATGACGCCCGCGGATATGTCCAGCTTCGTAACCGATGATACCAGAACCTATAGAGTTTTGGCCGAGGGATATGCCTGGGATATTCAAGGTAATGATATATCCGATCAGATTGACTGGTTTGTGTATCCGGCTGAAAACTCCGGCTATTGCGAACCTCAATATCTTATGGATTCACGGGTTTTTCCTTTTACTGCGGTCATTCAACCGCGGAATGACAGGGGGCATGACGCTCTCGATTACGCCATAAAAGCCACAGTAAATCCTTATGGATTACCCCTGACCGATGTGAATAGAATCAGGAAGGACGTTATAGATACTGTCCGCCAGCAATACAGGGATTACATTCTCAAATTACCGATCAAAAGCGATTTTGAGGTGGGCTTGATAGAAGGGGTAACTATCCCCGAGACGTACAGGGTTTCCTTGTACTATATTTTTTATGCCACGCAACAGGCCTACAGGGAATGGGCCGGTGATCCGAATGCTTTTTTCAGGGTGAGTAGCGGGTATCGCAGCCCGGAAAAGAACAGAAATTTAAAACCAAAACCTGGCAAGAAAACCAGCTTGCATCAGTATCATTGGGCGATAGATATGGATTTTGGGGACGAAGGTGAAGAAGGGACGGAGGATGACCTAGATTTTTTAAGGCGTTTTTTGCAGGATTATTTGAGAGACCCTTTTGATGAGTTTTATGAAGAGTATAAAGGACATGTTCATATTGAGATGTTTAATTACTCTGAAAACTTTCCAGGCATAGAGGGGTAACAAGAATGTATGAATTGGCAAGTTTCCTAAAGGCAAAATGGATTCTTATGCTTTTATTGCTTTTTACAGTGTATTCTTTCGCCCAGCACCCAATATCGTTTGATGAATTCGTCGTTAGCGAATCAATTTTGGGGGGTGATAAGGGCGGATCCTTGAACTGGCATGATGGCAAGCAATCTATTCTGGTTCTAAATTACGGCTGCTCCAAGCCTTTTGAGCAATGCTCTTATATTAGGGAATATTCTCTGTTTTCTTTTTCACCCTCTATTGACGACAACGCCTGGATCTATAAGGCTGAAGTTACCGATTCTTTATCGCCTCGATACTTGTATATCGCTGACCTCGATGGCGACGGATTTGATGATATTGCTACTCAATACAATCGGTCCGAAGCATCGGACACTTCCAAGATCGCCTTTTATTTATATGACGGCTCAAAGTGGCAAAGGTTCAATCATAACGCGGGCAAGGCCTTGGGGATTGGAGTTGCCGCCGACATACTTGACTTCCCGGGCGAGGAACTGGTTTTTACGTATGCTAATGATCCTGACGTGGATCGGAATACCGATGAATGGGACCCGCGTGTGGGTATAGCTATTATGGCCTGGGATTCCGGGACGCCCGTTTTCTATTTCGACGGCACACAGAGATACGGCGTCGCCGGTATTGGTCGGGCGAAGGATGATCAGAATCATTTCTATTTTGTAGAGGGATTCATAGAAAGCGATCCGTGTACTGGTGACCATGTAGTCGCCCACCTGGTCAAATATGCGTTTTCTTCCGAGACCAAGAAATTTACTGAATTATACAGAATCAGAGCTTTCGAGCCACACCTGAGTCGATTTCAGGGTGGCGACCGAGAGATTTCTGTAAAAGATAGTTTGGTCAGCGTGCTGAAACGTAATATCCTCTCCAGATATATTGATACCGGATCGGAATTGAAGCAACTGGACATTCAGCAGGTGGATACGCTCTTGATGGATTCGTTCTGGTTCGATTATGATATGGACGGCACCGATGAGATTTTCGGATCTCAGTATTCACTTGCTCCTGCGACGCCCGGCGCAAGGTTCTCCCTGGTTTATTTTGAAGAGGTGAAATGAACTCGCCGGAACCACCTGTCAAATAGTTCAGTTATGAAGGCTTTGGGTTGAGAAATCAGGTCGTTAAGGGGAGACCTTAATAAGAAGAGAGAAGTATGAAAAGAGGGAAAACGTACAAAGAGACTGCTGCGAAAGTGGATCGCCTTAAGGCCTATACCCTGGTCGAGGCCATGACACTTTTGCGCGAGATGGCCCGGGCTAAGTTCGACGAAACGATCGAAGCCACGGTTCGGCTGGGAGTCGATCCCAGGAAGTCGGATCAAATGGTTCGGGGCACGACCGTATTGCCGCATGGCACCGGCAAAACAATAAGAGTGCTGGTCCTGGCAAAGGGTGATAAAGCCAAGGAGGCCGAGGAAGCCGGCGCAGACATGGTAGGCGCCGAGGAGTATATAGAGAAAATCCAGAAAGGCTGGGCCGATGTCGACACCATAATCGCAACTCCCGATATGATGGGGCAGGTTGGAAAACTGGGAAAGATTCTCGGGCCAAAGAGGTTGATGCCGAATCCCAAATCGGGGACCGTCACCATGGATGTTGACCGGGCAGTAAAGGCGGCCAAGGCGGGTAAAATAGAATACCGTCTTGATAAAACCGCTAATATCCAGGTTGGAATCGGCAAACTTTCGTTTAGTGACGAACAGATCTTGGAAAACGCAAGGACTTTTTTTGGCGCTATCGCTAGAGCGAAACCGTCCGCAGCCAAAGGGACATATTTGAAAAACGCCTCGATTTGTAGCACCATGGGGCCAGGCATAAAACTGGACACGAACGAGATCACCGCTCTTGGCAAATAGAAGGCAGGTATGAGGTGAACAAAGAGCAGAAGGAAAAAGAGGTCGCTGTCTTGAAAGATAAGCTGACCAGAGCCAAGCACCTGATAATAGCGGACCTTTCCGGCATCAACGTGGCTGATGTTTCAGTCTTGCGCAGAAAGCTGAAAGAGGGCAATAGTGAAATCAGGGTATCCAAAAACACCCTTCTGAGACTTGCCGTTAAGGATACCGATTTACAGGAATTACAGGAGCATTTTGAGGGTCCGACCTCCGTCATATACGGTTATGATGATCCATCGGTACCGGCCGGGATTATTTACGAATCCATTAAGAAGACCGAAAAGCCGAAATTCAAATCTTACTTTTACGATGGCGCTCAATATGGATTTGATTTTTTGAAACGGATTGCCCAGTTGCCATCGAGAGATGTGGTGATTGCTATATTAATAAGCACCGTTGAAGGTCCGATAACGCACTTTGTCAGTCTTCTGGAGGCTGCGACGAGGGAGTTCATAGGCACAATAGACGCTTTAGCGGAGAGCAAGAATAGTTAGGATAGGCGGGGTTTCCGTCCGGCGCTTCTAAGTCGTTTTCGGGAATACGACTTCGGTTCGGGGACGCGCTCATTATTTGATAAATCGATTCGGACAGAAAAAACTCCGGCGGCCGCCGGAAAGAGTGAGGTATTAAAGGTATGGCAGACAAGATACAGCAGGCGTTCGATATCATAAAGGAAATGACCGTAGTCGAGCTTTCTGATCTTTCCAAGAAGATGCAAGATGAATTCGGCGTTTCTCCTGCCGCTGCGGCGCCGGCAGCCGTGGCCGGAGGTGCCGCAGGAGGGGCTGCCGAGATCGAAGAAAAAACTGAGTTTGATGTAATTCTGGAAGGCGCCGGCAGTAAGAAAATTCAGGTTATCAAGGTAGTCCGTGAATTGACCAGTCTCGGTTTGAAAGAAGCGAAAGACCTGGTTGACGGCGTGCCGAAGCCTGTAAAGGAAGGGCTTTCCAAAGAGGATGCCGAAGCAGCTAAAGCCAGACTCCAAGAGGTCGGCGCATCGGTAGTTGTCAAATAAGGTCAGTAAATTGACTGGAGTTCATATGAAGATCGGAATATCTCCCAACAGGAGGTGTTTTTGAGACCAGCATTGAAGGTCGAGCGAAAGAATTTTTCTAAGCTGAGAGAAAGCGTCAAGATGCCTAATCTCCTTGACGTTCAGCTATCGTCTTATGAAAATTTCCTCCAGCGTGAGGTGTCTCCTGGAGAAAGAAAAAACAGCGGGCTCCAGGCCGTATTCAAATCTATCTTTCCCATAACCGATGTCCACGAATTATTCTCCCTGGAGTTTGTCAAATACACGCTTGGCGAACCCCGATATATCCTTCGGGAATGCCGCGAGAGGAATATGACCTACGCCGCCCCTCTTAAGGCCACGCTGAGACTCGTGGTGAGGGAACAGGGCCCGGAAAAAGACGAAAAGGTAGTAAAAGATATTATCGAGAAGGACGTTTTCCTGGGAGAATTCCCTCTTCTAACTGAACACGGCACTTTTATCATTAATGGCGCTGAAAGAGCTATAGTCAGCCAGTTGCATCGTTCCCCCGGGGTATTCTTCGATGAGGAAATCCATCCCAACGGCAAGCGGCTGTATTCGGCCCGAATAATCCCTTACAGGGGTTCCTGGGTTGAATTCAAATTGGATGTGAACGATGTGATGTTTGTCCATATTGATTCCCGTCGTAAACTTACATCAACAACTTTACTGAGGGCTCTGGGATTTTCCACCAATGAGGATCTCCTCAAGACCTTCTATAAGACCGTGACCGAGAACGTATCGTCCAGAAGAGGAAACAGGTTTATTGGCGCTATTTCCGCCCAGAATGTTGTCGATCCACCGACCGGAGAAGTCTTGCTTGAGGCAGGATCCGAAATTACCGATGAGGTTTTCAAAAAACTCTGTGAACTTAAAATAGAAAAAATAGACCTGCTGGCCGTTGATTTTACTACTGATGCCGGCATCATAAGGAACACAATAGGAAAAGACCCCACGAGTTCATACGAGGAGGCGTTATTCAAGATCTACTCTTTGATTCGCCCGGGTGATGCCCCCACTGTTGCACTGGCCAGAGATCTATTCGAAAAAATGTTCTTCAATCCGAAGCGATACGATCTGGGCGAAGTCGGGCGCTACATGATAAACCAACGGCTTCAATTGGATGTCCCTCTCGAACAGACCGTTTTGAGCAAGGAAGATTTCCTCGCCATAATTAAGTATTTGATCGGCCTGAGAAACGGAAAGGGTAACATCGATGACATTGACCACCTCGGTAATCGACGCGCCAGGTCGGTGGGTGAACTTCTGTCGAACCAGTTTTCGGTGGGTCTATCGAGGATGGCCCGGACCATCCGTGAGAGAATGAGCTTGCGGGACAACGAGAATATTACTCCCCACGATCTGGTGAACGCCAGAACCGTATCATCAGTTATAGATGCGTTCTTTGGATCGTCTCAGCTTTCCCAGTTTATGGACCAGACCAACCCGCTGGCCGAGCTTACCCATAAGCGAAGACTTTCGGCGCTCGGTCCCGGGGGATTAACAAGAGAACGTGCCGGATTTAAGGTTCGCGATGTACATCATACCCATTACGGTCGAATCTGTCCCATAGAAACTCCCGAAGGCCCTAACATCGGACTGATCGCCTCGCTGGCTACATATGCGAGGATAAATAAATACGGGTTTCTTGAAACCCCCTATCGAATTGTTAAAAAAGGTAAAGTCACCGATGAATTCACATACCTGACTGCTGACGAAGAAGACCGCTATGTTGTGGCGCAGGCGAACGCTCCGCTAACCAGCAAGAACAGGTTTGCGGTTAGTTTTGTCAAGGCCAGGAGCCGGGGAGATTTCGTGCTGGCGAAGCCCGAAGAAATAGATTATATGGATGTTTCTCCCAAGCAGTTGGTTTCCGTGGCGGCAGCCCTGATACCCTTCCTGGAACATGATGACGCCAACAGGGCTCTGATGGGATCGAATATGCAGCGCCAGGCAGTCCCGCTTTTAACCACGGAAGCGCCGATCATCGGCACCGGTATGGAGCGAAAGGCTGCCGTTGATTCCGGCGCTGTACTCACGGCAAAACGTCGCGGCGTAGTGGAATATGTAGACTGTGAGAAGATAGTGGTTAAGCCGCATCGCCGGGATGCTGAAAAGCTGATGGATCTGGTGGAATTGGACGAATACGATCTGGCAAAATTCAAGCGCACCAACCAGGACACGTGTATCAATCAAAAGCCTATCGTCCAGCCCGGCGATAAGATTGACGCGGGCGATGTCATAGCCGATGGCGCAGCCACTGCCGGTGGTGAACTGGCGCTGGGTTCCAATTTGCTGGTCGGATTCATGCCCTGGCGAGGCTATAATTTTGAGGATGCCATCATAGTTTCGGAACGTCTGGTATCGGAAGATGTGTACACGTCGGTGCACATCGAGACATTTGAAATCCAGGTCCGGGATACAAAGCGCGGCCCGGAGGAGATAACCAGAGAAATTCCCAATGTTTCCGAGGAAGCCCTGATGCATCTCGATGAAAGGGGTATAGTGCGGATCGGGGCCGAGGTGGAAGCAGGCGATATCCTGGTAGGCAAGGTTACACCAAAGGGCGAGACCGAACTTTCGCCCGAGGAGAGACTGCTGAG
>CBDVBL010000061.1:0-8554 GCA_965372205.1 uncultured bacterium | reverse complement strand
CAGTTTACCTTCACAAACGGCTCTTTGCAGCGGCCTGATCTGGCATGAATCATCCGGGCGGCTATCTCCTTACCCGTACCGGAAACTCCCCTTATCAACACGGTTAGTTCCGAATTGGCGATCTCTTGGATCATGTTTTTGACCTCGACCATGGAGGCCGAGTCACCTATAAGAATTTCCTGTTGGGTCTTTTTAAGCTTCTCCTGAAGTTCCGTCAGCTCCTCTTTTAGCTTTCTTCTTTCGAGCACGGAGCGTAGATGTATCTCGACCTCTTTTACGTCAAAAGGCTTGTTTATGAACTCGGCAGCGCCTTTCTTCACAGAATCGACGATGTTTTTGGTGTTGCCATGGCCCGACAGCATGATGACATCGACGCTGTCATCGATATTCCTGATCTTCTCTAAGACCTCGATACCGTTCATCCCCGGCATCTGGATATCGAGAAGCACCAGCTTCGGCCTATGACTTGGCGGTGTCTGGGAGATTTTGTTTATGCCCTCTTTCCCGTCGCGGGCGGAATCTACGGAGTATCCGTTTCCGAGCCCCTCGGATAAGATCCAGGGGATCTTTGGATCGTCGTCAATTACCAGGATATGTACCGCTTTATCGCCCATACCATCTAAACTCTCATGTCTATCATGAAGGTCGTGCCTTCTCCAACCCTGCTATTTACAGAAATCCGACCGTTATGAACCAGTATTATCCTCTCCGCGATTGCCAGCCCGAGACCTGTGCCTGTCTGTTTCGTGGTATAATATCTGGCGAAGATTTTTCCCAGATCTTCTTCTGAAATGCCAATGCCGGTATCCTCAATCCTGACCCTCAGCCATCTCTGCCCGTCCTCGGCAATTTCTTGCATATTTACGGTCAGGGTTCCCCCTCTATCCATGCTATCGACCGCGTTTTGGAGGATATTAATGAAAACCTGGAACATCTCCGCTTCATTGACCATTACCCCCGGTTGATCTGTGCCATAATCCTTAACCACATTGATTCCTTTACCTTGCAGATCAGAATTCAGTAGGTTGAGGCTTTTATCGAGCAATTCGCGTATAGAGAGCTTTCTCGTCTCATATTTGTTAGGATCAGAGAATTCCACCATCTCCCTCACCAACTCAGAGAGCCGCTGGATTTCTTTTTCAGCCTCCGGGAAAAACTCGCGGGCCAGTTTCCCTTTGATTTTCTCTTTATAAATCTGCGTGATTCCTTTGATATTCGTCAGCGGCTTTTTCAAGTCATGGCCGATCTCCGCAATAAGACGGCCCATAGTGACAAGCTGAGTTGCATTGAGCACTGCCTTCTGTCGCTGATAAATAGCTGCGGTCTGAGTTAAAGCGAGAATCGCCAGCTCCTTCAGTGAATCGGTGAACAGGTAATTCGAAGGAAAAACAAGCACCGCTACACCAGCCAGAGCGCGTCTGAAAAATATCGGCAATGGCACGAACCTGGCATCGAGTCCGGTGTCCGCCCTGAAATTATCAAAGAGCTTCATCAAGTTTTCCATCAATAATTCAGTATCGACCGCTTTACCTATGGATATCGTTTCGCTTTCGAGTTTCACCGCCCGCAGATAGGCAGGAATTGATTTTTCAAGGGACTCGCCGTGATGAAATTCCAGCAGCAGCTCTCCGCTTCGCTCAAGATAATCATACCAGAAAATGCACTCCAAGCCGATTAGCTTTTGCATACCCTCGAAAGTAACCTCTCCAATCTTATTGGGGTCGTCGAGCATTGAGACTTTTTCCGCCAGACCATGGAGCACAGTCAGGTAGTCTATGGTCTCTATCTTCTCCGCGATGAGATTAGCCCGATCAATAGACACCGCTGCGGGAACAGCCAGAGCATGCAATAGTCGCAGGTCATCTTCGGTGAACGGCTTTCCGCTTGTCTTATTGTTTAGATTTATAACTCCATAGAGTTTGTCTTTGTAGAGCAGGGGAACCGAAATGAGGGATTTCGATTCATATTTCTGCCGGTTGATCCTCGCAAATCTGCGATCTTTTTCGATATCCTCCACAATTAGCGGACGGCCGGTTTTGGCAACGTAGCCAGAGATCGAGGAGCCGAGTTTCATGCGGGTGTTTTGAACCACTTTTTCCTCAAGGCCACAGGATGCCCCGATATAGAGTTCTTCTTGGTCGGGGTCGAGAATCATTACCGATCCAAGCTTGGCGCCAATAACGTCTATGGCAAGCGACAATATAGCAGTCAGAGCCTCTTTCAGATCAACCGTGGTGGCCAGGAGATTACCTGCGCTCGAGAGAGCGTCAAGCTGCACAAGTTTCATCTGCAACGTTTCATTGGCAACCTTTAATTCCGTCAAAAGCCGGAGTCTTTCGAGTTCCGCGTTTCTTTTCTCAATGCCCCTGGCTACAATCAGCTTAAGTTCATCAAGTTCCAGCGGCTTGGTTAGATATCCGAATGCTCCTTCACCGATGGCATTCTTGGCGGTTTCCAGCGATGCATATCCCGTTATCAGAATCACTCCCATGTGGGGATCCTTCTCACGGGCTCTGCGCAACAGTTCAAGGCCGTCATATTGGGGCATTTTAATATCCGCAATAATAAGATCGAAATTCGAACTCTCCAGAAGGCCCAGGGCCTCGGCGGAATTATTCTCCCCCACGACCTCATAGCCTTCCATGGTCAGAAGCGTTTTCAAGCTATCCACCATGCGAGGTTCATCATCTACAATCAATATTCTGCTGCTTGCCATATTATGCCTTTAAGGGTAATCTTATTGTAAACGTCGCTCCGCCCCCATTGTTGTTAGAGGCCTGTATGGTGCCGTCATGGGATCTTATGATACCATAACATACGGCCAGGCCCAGGCCGGTACCGCCATCCTTTCTTGTCGTATAAAACGGTTCGAAGATCTTTTGCAGGTCCGTCTGGGAAATCCCCGTTCCATTATCGACGAATTGGATCTCCACAGTCTTGTCCAACCTCCTGGATGAGATGGTTATTTTGCCGCCATCAGGCATGGCATCACTCGCATTTAAAAGCAGGTTCAGAAAAACCTGTTTCAGTTTCTCAGGAGAGCCATCCAGCCTCAGAGGCGCAGGGTCAAATGACCTCTCGATCTCGATCCGGGAATTCTGGAAATCATTTTTGATAAGATCAAGCACCGCTGTCAGGACTTCCCCGGCATTGAACTCTATCGGTACTTCGACAGTTGGTCGATAAAAATCGAGGAGTTGTTTCACTATCAGCGCTATTCTATCGACCTCTTCCTGTACAATCTCCACGTTATTTTTCACATCGGAATCTTCGCCCGCTAACCTGGAGATGATGGCCAGATAGTTTTTAATTATCCCGAGCGGATTGTTTACCTCGTGAGCGATGGAGGCGGACAGTTTTCCTAAGGCCGCCAATTTTTCAGATTCAATAAGCCGTTGCTGTGCCGAGCGCAGCTCCCGCAGGGCCTTCTTTTCACGTTCGTAAAGACCGGCATTATCCAGTCCCACGCTGAGCTGGTTTACGAGAATCGAGACGAATTCCAGATCATTGTCCTGATAGGCCATGCCGCTGAGCTTCCGTGGCAGAAAAAGGATGCCCAGTAAATTATCTTTTGCTATCAGGGGCACAACAAGTTCGGCTTCCAGTAATTTCAGACTTGCGAAGTCCTCCGAATCCTCCGGAATGTGATTTCGCAGTTCATCGAATAATTGAGGTCGGGCGATTCGCTGGAGATACCGGGCCACGGGGCCAACACGGGGGAAGCTCAACGATGCCTGCTCCGGCAGATTAATACCTTTGATGCTGACCTTGGATAATTCGCCCGTCGACTGGTCATGGACAACGATGGCGGCCCCCGATACGCCCATCTGACCTATACAGGTGAATAATATCGCGTCGAGGAGGGAATCGATATCCAGCATAGAACTTAGATGCCGGGAAATTTCAAATACGGTATAAAGATCAAATATCTTCCTGCGAAGGTTCTTATTGGTGACTGATAAGATGCCTATGCTATCAATCCGGGGAAGATCCATCGATTCCGGCTTGCCAGCTCGTCCTCCGTCACGGTTCTTCTTCTTAGAATTCTTCATTCCGTCTATTAGTCGGCAGAATTCACGGGGCGTTTGACCCCGACGAATAATATCCTCTCGGCGGCGAAATTCCTCACGATTTGATAATGGTCCCAACGGGAAAATAATCAAGCATCGGATAATGTCAATCCATTTCTGGGCAGATCGGGCCCCTGAAAAGAGGTCATGTTTAGCTTTGCAACCTGTGATTTCCAAACCATGTTACCACAATTCGCGGATAGCTTGCTTTGAATCTGGATCAAGAGTCGATGATTTCCGGATGAGAGAGGTCTTTTTTAAATTCGCAGATACGCACAATATAATAGTGGCCTTCTGGTCTCAAAGGATTATATGATTTGTGAATAAATGATGAAATTGACTTTCTGGAAAATCTTAAGGAATGATGGATCCGGCTTCCTGCCAATAAAGTTAAATATGACGGATGGAGTAGCGCGGAAACAGAAATAGAGGAGCAAGGGTTGCTGGTAGACGACAATGAAAAATATCCCGGCTGATATTGCACAGAAAATAGGAGAATCGCTGGCCGATATTACCGACATTTCTGCAGTATTTACATCAAGGCGAGAAATATTGGTAAAGGGCAAGCTGCTATCTGATTCATCCTGGATACGGGCCCAGATTGAATCGAGGATGGCCGGATTCGGATTTAAAGCAACGATTATATCCATGTACCCGATGCTGGTTATCCGCCTGAGATCGCTCGAGGATATCGAATCCCCGGCATTCCCCTGGCTGAATGCCATTCTGTTCGGCCTCACAGTTTTGACCACGCTAACAACAGGCGCTCTGATGGAGGGAGCGAACTGGATCGCCGACCCGCTCATGATATTCAATGAGCCATTGCGGATAGTATTGGCCGGATTGCCTTTTTCGATATCGCTTTTGTCGATATTGTTGTTTCATGAGTTTGGCCATTATATTGCGGCGCGTATCCATGGGGTAGGCGTGTCGCTGCCGTATTTTATACCGGCCCCACCCGGCTTCTCGCCATTCGGTACTTTCGGAGCTTTCATCAAATCTCGATCCGCTTTCCTGAATAAAAGGCAGCTTCTGGATGTAGCCGCAGCCGGGCCGCTGGCCGGGCTGGTTGCGGCAGTTATCGTTATCATAATTGGCGTCAAAACCTCCTCGGTGCAGCAATTGCCTTCCGAGTCCGGGGGTGTATTTTTTGGCGAATCATTATTATTTCAATTGATCACATATGCTATTAAGGGACCCATTCCTGATGACAGCGCTCTTTTCATCTCTTCCGTCGCTTTTGCCGGATGGGTCGGCGTCCTGGTGACAATGTTCAATCTTTTGCCGCTCGGCCAGCTTGACGGCGGACATATTGCCTACGCACTTTTCGGCAAATGGCAGAAGAATCTGGCACATCTGGTTATATTAAGCCTGGTTGTTCTCTCGTTCTACTGGTTTGGCTGGATGATATGGATCTTAATCGGCTTTCTGATCAAGCCGGGCCATCCGCCGACAGTTATGGATGAATTGCCGCTTGGAAAATGGCGAAAGCTGATTGGCATCCTTAGCATTCTTGCCTTCGTTATATGCTTCGTGCCAATCCCCATAGAGATGATGTAGCTTGAAATAGATCTCATGAAAATTGAAAACCGTCCGGCGGATCTTCCGTTCATTGGTCTGCCGGGCGGCTCTCGTAACTGTTTTTTGTAAACCGCTGCTATTTCAGATAAAGCATCTTTTTGGCGTTGCGGAACTCTCCTGCCCTCAGTTTGTACAGATAGACACCGCTGGCAACTTCGCTGCCGGAATTATCCCGGCCATCCCAGACGATCGAATGATAGCCGGCGGGAAGATCAACTTTCTCGTAACCATGCACCAGGCGGCCGGCGATATCGTATATAAAAATCTCGACATCAGACTGCTCCGCTAATTCAAACGAGATCTCGGTTCTGCCATTAAACGGGTTGGGATAGTTCTGGTGCAGGGCGAATCGTGCCGGAACCTGAGTATTCGAGTTTGGCTCTGTGCCGGTGGTAGCGAATGAATAAATAGCAAAATCGTCAACACCTGCCTCCACCAGCGAACCCGGCGAACGATCCATGGCGACAAACCTCAGCATAACCTGCGAGGTCGGCTCTGCGAACTGCTCCAGCAAGAACCTCGATCGCTGCCAGTAGTTCTCGGTGGAGGTCACCATCTCCAGGTTCGTCCATCGGGTTCCGCCATCATCTGAGATGTCCACGAAGAAGGTGTCATCCATACTGGTGCGGATAGTATACCAGCGATAATATTCAATTAGAATGTCTTCCTGTCCCTCCAGGTCGTAAACCGGGGTATAGAGAGTCGTTTTTCCGCCGTCGACATCGTTGGCACCATTGTCCGGATCTCCCAAGGGATGCTGGCCGGTGACGAAACAGTAAATTCCCGGTTCGGGTGTATGGTCGTCCTCCGGCTGATATGGGAAATTCGGGTCGCTGTCGGAATAGGTGCCGTTGGGATCGACCCGTTCCCAGATTCCCGAGGTGGCGCTATCGTCGACAGCGCCGACCTGCCATCCGGTTTCCGTTTCGAGATCGTCAAATTCGATCACTATCGGCTCCCCGATCACAAAAATATGTGTACGATCAGGCGCGCCTGCCGGATGAAAGAATTCTCTATCGACGACGTCGGTGGCTGAGATATAGTATTCGACCAGGGTTCCCCATGGCTGTGCCGGTATGGAGCCCTCATATTCATCCTGGTTGCCTGTAGGTTCCATTTGAACCACCTCAAATTCGTCGTCTCCAACAGCCCGGTGATGCACGTAAACGAGGTCTTCATCAATCGGAAAAACAGGGGCCGTGATAATCGCTGTAACCGGATAAGGATTGGAATCATCATCGGTATCGCCCAGGGGTTCATGAATAAATGAGGCACCGGCCGGTTCTATACCGTGAAGCGCAAAGGCGGCGAGGATCATATCCGAATTCGGTGTGCCGTTATAGAGATCATCGTCATCATCGTCGACCAGGAGTATGTCGATCAGGTAATCCCAGTAGTCGGTTGAATAGTTGTAACGGGCGAAGTGGAAAAGGGTGTCGCAGTAGGTTACTCTCGGGTCAAGCGCCTCTCTCAGATCCCAGAGTGCGCCAGCGACTATCAGGCCGTCGTTGTGCACCTGCCCTGTCCAATCCTCGGGCCAGCGGTTGGTATTGTCCACGGTGCGAATATACGTTCCTTCCCCGTAAAATCCCCTGCCGATGAGCGGTTGATCGGTTATGGTGGCGGCTGTATAGTCCGACCACCCCTCGTGCTGGGCGCCCGATGGCGATTGCGGCCGGTACTGGAAATCGGTGATTCCATGACCGTATTCATGGTAGATGACATCGGCGATCTCTCCGGTATTCTCGCAACCCCCTCCCCTGCGGAAGAAGTTGATCGAATTGCCGTCCCAGTAGGCATTGCACGTCTGATTGATATTGACATTGCAGGACAAAGCGAAATCGAGTAGAGTGAATCCCGGATCGATGGCCTTAATGAAATCATGTATGACGTTAGTATGGAAAAAACCGTTGCGCTCATCCGCGCGGGCGGTATTGATATCCCATTCGAAATAAAGCGTTTCTCCGGGCGTGATTTCTCCATCGTGATAGGCATCGGCTCCATCGGCATTGTTGACATTTACAAAATATCCAGTCAGCTCAGTATTGAAGTCTCGCGTCTCCGGACCTCCAACTTCTGCAGTGAAGAAACCCTCCTCGTCGGTATAGACCTGCCCTACCTGATCAATGCTGACGCTTTCGAACTCGAATGGCATGGTGGTGAGGGGATCGAAAGGCGTGGCCTCGAAAATCTGTCCGCTTATGTAGCCGTCGACCGTCTCATAATAGATCAGGCTTTTACGATATAGAACCTCGCCGCTGTGGGCATCCACTACCGTCAGCCAGCGCGACGGCTGATCGGATTCAATCTCCAGTCTGTATGCCAGCCTGCAATCGAAACCACTCTCGGCAGGCAGCGGCATTATGATCAGCCCGGGATCGGTGGATGAGTATTCCGCCACTGATAACCCCGTTTGTGCAGATTGCCTGGCGGCCTCCTTTGATAACGATGGCGCCGGCGAAGTATTTATACCGGGAAAAAAACTGTTCCTGAAAAGGACGACATTACCTCTATCCGAAATAACGACTGTAACAAGGCTTCCAAAAACCTCCAGGTTATTATATTCCTGGCCGAAATGCACAACCCACCGATTCAGGCTGTGTTTCGCTGATCGCAAGAGTAAATCCTCGACTGGCACTCCGAGCAAATCGAACTCAGATTGCAGAAACGTTTTTGCCAATTCGGCGGCGCTAAGATCATCGACGGGGATTCCGATAAAAACGGAACCTCCCACCCCCTGCCGAACCAGCCCGGTTCTTTCGTTTAGCTGCATCGTCCAATTTCCATGCCGGCTAATGAAGCCAGCCAATTCAGGGTCCATCGAGGACATCTCGCTGATGCTCAACCGGAATACCCCCTGGTCATCGTAGTAAGGAATCGAAATCGACTCCGTCTCGAATCCT
>CBDVBL010000060.1:0-8719 GCA_965372205.1 uncultured bacterium | reverse complement strand
CGTCCGGTGCCTTTGATGATATGAAATCCAAATTTAGTTTCCACGACTTCGGAGATCTGGCCGGCCTGCAGGCCAAAAGCTACATCCTCGAACTCGGGAACCATTTCGCCGCGGGAGAACCACCCCAGATCTCCGCCCTCGGAACCCGAGGGGTCATCTGAATAAGTTCCGGCCAGAAGGGCGAAATCCTCTCCTTCAACCGCCTTTTGCCGAATGAGAACGGCATATTGAAACAATGAATCGCGCGTGGCTTGACCGGGCTGCGTGTCCAGAAGTATATGCGCCAGCCTCACGCCCGCCGGTTTCTCCGGCAACGAGTCCTTATTCGCCTCATAAAACCTCTTGACCTCGCCTGATGAAACCCTGACCCCCATCAACCTGCTCTGTATAAGCATATCCTTTAAAATCTGATTCCTTACCTCATCCCTGTACTGGTCTCGAAGTCTTTTCAATGTCAGCCCTTCGGAGCGAAGCTGCTCGTGAAATGCGTCTTCCGAGGGAAACTGCGCTTTAATCCTCTCGATTTGCGTTGTCAACGCCTCATCAACCTCTTTGTTAGTGATGCTTATAGAGGTATCCCGCTCCGCTTTCACAAGAAGCACCTTATCTTCAATCATCCTATCCAGTAGCTCATGCCTGAGGCTATCTCTGACAGCCTCATCCGAGAGATTCGTCCTGGTCTGAATAGAATATAACTGAAGTTGAGCCTCCAGTTCGGAAAGCAGTATGATTTCTTTATCTACTACGGCTACCACGCGATCGACGATCTCACCGTAAACGCTCCCCGATAGAAATACGATCAGGGCTATAACTATTTTATGATATCTCATTCTATTCCATCTCCGGTGAAACAGTTTCCTTCGGATCTTCCATAGGATAACGCTCTATTTTTGCCGCTATTTTGAGATTTTCCAGCAACTCGCTAAAAGCCTCAGCATGGCGAGCCGTGTAAAGACTTTCGTAAATTTTCCCTTTGGCCTCCAGAGAATCCAAAACACCACCGGCCCTTTGCCTATCCGTCAATTTTATTATGTGGTACCCATAGCCGGTCTTGACCGGTTTTGAATAAGCTCCCACTTGCAACTGGCGAGCAGCCGCAATAAAAGCGGGATCTATATCGTCGACACCGAAATAGCCGATATCTCCGCCTCTCTCGGCGGACTGTCTATCCATGGAATAATCTCGTGCCAGAGTGGCAAAATCATCTCCTTTTTCGAGTCGTTTATAGACAGCATCGAGGTCCACGGCAGATTCAGAAAAAATATGGTTGGCCCGGAATCTGTCTTCAGTGAGCCTGTACGAATCCCTCTGAGATGCGTAGATAGAATCCACTGTTGCCGGTGAGATGATGACCTTATTGCCGAGCTCGATATCAAGCAATCGTCTGGCAACCGCATCCCTTATTCCGGCCTTTATAATAGCCTTGACTTCAGGGTCATCGTCCAGCTTCCTCTCGATTGCCTCTTGATACAATAACTCCGTATTAATCCAGTTTTCCACAACCTCGGATAAACCCTCTGATTTCATCTGATTTCTAAGGTCCGGAGGCACTTGATCCATCAGCTCCTCCGATGTCAGGACCACATCGTTGACCCGGGCCAGAATCGTGCCCTCCGGGTCATCGGTGCCGGAACAGAAGACCGATAGGCATGCCATTATGCATGTTACAACCAGCAATGTTCTCATCCGCAATCCTCTTTTAGTTAGAATCCGTCTTATTGTCTGCCTGAGCCAATCCGAGCTCCTCTCTTAGCGGATCAAGATCTATAAAGTACTCGGCATTTTCCTTGAGCTCTTCCGCCCAGGCTCTGGTAGCCGCTTCCTCTCTCTCTTTTCTGAGCTTATTCTCTATCCCCGCTCTCACCCGGGCAAGAGATCTTGGAGCCGGTTGCTTGTGTTCGATCAGTTTAAAGATCCACCAATTTCCATACATTTTTACCGGTCCGCCGAATTCGCCGGCTTCCATATTCTCCGCCGCCTCAAATAATTCCGGATACCTGTCAACGGTGAAAAAACCAAAATCGCCACCCTTGGCGGCCGTCTTTCTGTCTATGGAATATTTCCTTGCCAGCGAACCGAAATTCGCTCCGGATTCTACCCTTTTGAGCAACTCAATCGCCTTTTCTTCCTCCCTCACGCCGATAGCATGCACGCTCAAATTATCCGGACTGATATACTCCTGTCTGTTATCATTGAAATATTCCTCCACCTCATCATTAGTAACGTCCAGGAGACCTTTAAATAAATCTCTGCGGTACTCTTGAACCATAACGTTCTGCCCATAATCACGAAGGTTATGTTTAAATGTTACCAGAGTATCCAATCCCTTTTCGAAAGCCACCCGTACCAATAACGGAGTCAAAACCGCTCGCTCGAAGAAATTCGTCATTACTACCCTATTTCGCAGATTCGGTGTTCTGGAGGGATCGGTTTGTTGCAAATAATCAAGATAGTCGCTTATAGTATAACCGCCCCCGTCATGCTTGATTACATACATCTTGCCTTCATCTTCTGTAAAAAGCGCTCTATCAATGTAAGAGGAGATCGGGAGATCCAACGGAGCCTCGGGCAGATTGCGAGAGGAATCTGCCTTATGGATCATCAGGTTTATCGCCTCCCATAATATTTCATAGTTATGGGCGGCAATAACCCGATTCTTGTATTCCCGAAGCACCTTTCTATGTATATAATTATAGGTTTTGTTACGATATTTTCTCCACCTACTCTCGAGATCTTCCGGCCTGTTCTTCCTCCTGTCATATACGGTAATTATATGCCAGCCCCTTACCGTCTGTAACGGTCTTGAGTAGGCGCCGGAATGCAGATTGCCGGCTACCTTCATGAATTGCGTGTCATAATAATCAAGATGCATATATCCAAGGCTTCCACCGCGATCTTTATTGGTTCTATCCATTGAAAATTCTCTGGCAAGTTCATCAAAATCGCCGCCGTCCTGCAATACGTGGTATAAGCTCTCGGCAAGGGCTGAATCCGAAACCAGAATATGTCCCGCCTGGGTCTCGCCTCCGAATTCATTGAAGTATTTTCTGACGTCATTGTCGGTTATTCTTATCTTGCTGACAACTTCTCGATGATGCAATTCTCGCAATAAAAGGTCGTATACCACGGAGGAATCGACTTCCCAGGTATAGCCGGCTTCGGCAGCGGCGTCGGCCTTCAAAAATTGCTCAAGGGCCTCATTGACGAGATTCTTTTTTTTCTCAAATTCATCCTCGGGACCGCTAAAATAGTATCTATAGAATCGTCGTTCCATGTCGGCCATTGTAATTTCGTCGGTTCCGACGCGCAAAATAACGCGAAGGTCCGTATATTTCTCAGGAGACTGCGAACAGCCCGCAAGAAAAACTGAAACCACTATCAGAAAAGAGATTGCGATATTATTCCAGAAACTTCCCATAAAAGACCTCGAAATTGTTTTATCTCGTTACTCCCGTTTATGTTTCAAGAAATGATAATTTACCTCAGCCCAGGAGGGACTGCAAGGCATTTTTAAGGCAAGCGCCGCTGCAATCGCCAAGTTTCATACGAATTTTGAGGCCATCCGATGAACTAAACTCCATATTTCCGGCGATGCGTGTCCGCCATCCCTCAATCTCCGTTCTCTCAAACTCCCTCTCCCCGGGAAATTCTATATATAATTTTCCCTTTTTATGAATCATCTTTTGCACTCCGAGTTTCCAGGCCAGTATTCGAGAGGCCGCAAGATTCAAGAGGTTCTCCACCTCCTCAGGGTACCGCCCGAAACGATCTTTCAGTTCATCGGCGAATAAGTCCAGTTTTTCACTGTCGGTAATCTCCGAAACCGCTCTATATAACTCCATTCGAAGATTAGGATCATCGACATATGATTGCGGAATGAATAGATCAAGATCCGTCTGTACCTTGAGGTCAGGTTTTTCGCGAGGTGGCGTTGCTTTCCTCAGGTCGGCAACGGCCTCTTCCAGAAGACGGCAATAGAAATCAAATCCCACCTCCTCTATGAAGCCATGCTGCTGCGCTCCCAGAATATTACCGGCTCCCCTGATTTCCAGATCTCGCATGGCAAGATGCAAGCCCGATCCCAGTTCCGTGAACTCCTCGATAGCACGGACCCGCTTTCGGGCTTTCTCGGTCATCAATTTCAGAGGCGGAACAAGCAAATAAGCGTAGGCGCGTCTCGATGATCGACCTACCCTGCCCCGCAACTGGTAGAGCTGGGCCAATCCCAGCCGGTCCGAGCGATTTATTATTATGGTGTTCACGGCCGGCATATCCAGGCCGGATTCAATAATCGTAGTAGCCAGGAGTATCTGGTATCTTTTCGCCAGAAAATCGATCATGACTTTTTCAAGATGCCTTTCGGGCATTTGCCCATGACCGATCACGATATCAACCATCGGCAGACGCTTCTTCAAATAACGGAATATAGCATCTATCGATTCGACCCGGTTGTGCACAAAAAAGACCTGCCCGTCGCGAATTAGCTCTCGCTCTATGGCCTCTATTATGATTCTCTCGGAGAACAGGGCGACCTCGGTCATGATCGGCAGGCGATCTTTAGGCGGCGTATTGATGATGGACATATCCCTGGCACCCAGCAAAGATAGTTGAAGAGTCCTGGGAATCGGCGTAGCGGTCAGCGTCAGAGTATCGACTTGGGTCTTCAGTTTCTTGATTCTCTCCTTGTGCGTGACTCCAAATCGTTGTTCCTCATCCACGACCAGCAATCCGAGATCTTTAAACCGTATATCTTTTTGTAAAAGCTTATGGGTTCCAATCACGATATCGACAATTCCTTTCTCAAGACCCTCCTTAACCAGTTTAGATTCTCTGGCAGATCTGAATCGTGATAAGAGCTCAATTTTCAAAGGAAACTGTCCCAGGCGGTTTCTGAAGGTGTGCAGATGCTGCTGAGCCAGAATCGTGGTCGGCACCAGCACTGCCACCTGCTTGCCCGATTCCACCGCTTTGAAGGCCGCTCGTATAGCGACCTCAGTTTTGCCATATCCGACATCGCCGCATATCAAACGATCCATCGGCACGGCGCGCTCCATATCGGCCTTGATATCATCGATAGCCTTTTGTTGATCCGGAGTTTCCTCGTATGTGAAGGACGCCTCCAGCTCTTTCTGCCAGGGGCTGTCGGGGCCGAATCCGAATCCCGGCAGCGCTTGTCGTTTGGCGTAGAGTTCGATTAACCCTCTGGCCATCTCCATGATAGCTTTCTTCGCCCTGGCTTTGGTTTTTTCCCAGATACCGGTACCCAGCCGGGAGAGAGTGGGAGCGCCTTCCTTGCCCGCGAATTTCTGAACCCTGGAAAACTCCTCTATGGGAACAAAAACTTTATCGCCCCCGGCGTAGATTATCGAGAGGCAGTCTCGCTTGCGCCCGTCCACGGTGATGACCTGGAGCCCCCGATATCGACCGATGCCGAAATCGATATGAACCACATAATCGCCGGGCTGCAAACTCCGGTAGCTCGATAGCGCGATTCCTTCCTTGAAACGGCGAGCCTTCTTGCGGGCCCGTACACGGGAAAATATCTCATGATCGGTCAAAAACCAGAGTCTGGCCTGGGGTATGGCAAAACCTGACGAAATCCTTCGGCTGGCCAGCGGCACGGCGATATCGTAATCTGACAGAAGCTCGCCGAGCCTCCGCGTCTGACCCTCGCCCTCGCAAAAAATCGTCGTTGAGTAGCCCTGCTTGCGATACTCGCTCAATTTATCGGCCAGCATTTTTATATGAGAGCCGAATGGCTCCTGGGGCCTGGTAGGAATATCGATTTCATATTCTGAGTTCTTCAAGAGCCCGCGAAGTCTTATACTGGCAAATCTCGATAGCACTCGAGACAGTTCCCCATGATCAATATAGACGTTACCCGGATCTCCAAACGGGTAGTCACCACGCTCTTTATACCTCATAGCAGCTCTTTCCAGCGTCAGATCGACTTCATTCTTAACGGACTCCGGATCATCGAGAATCACAACGGTGTCCGACGGGAGATAATTCACGAGGCAGCATTTGTCCTCGGTAAACAGGCATCTGAAGAATTCCAGGCCGTCAAAGGTCCCGTTCGATCCCAGAGCCTGATGCAAGGCTATTGCTTGGCTCTGGGGAAGGTCCTCGCATACCGTCTCCACCGCGGGCATATCGATCCCGATTTCTCTCAAGGGCAGAATCACCCCTCGATCCCTTCGGGAAAGAGACCTCTGAGTAAGCACGGAAAATGACCTGATGGATTCGACCTGATCGCCAAAGAATTCCACTCTGATAGGCTCAGAGCTGGTGGCAGGGAATATATCAATCGGCCCGCCACGGACGGCGAAATCCCCCAACTGCTCCACAACTGGACGGCGGCTGAATCCCATTTTCACCAGGCGCCTGGCCAAAAATCCGGTATCGATACTGCTCCCGATTGATAAACTGATGGCCAGGCCTTCAAGATAGCTCCTGGCTGCGGTCGGCTCCATTATGGCCGTCCCGGACGCACAGATGATTCGACTCTTTTTTGATGATAATTCGAAGAGAACCCTCAGTCGATCGCCGATATTCTCCGCATGCGGAGCCCTGATCTCATACGGTTGTATCTCCCACGAAGGGAAAAGGGAAATCTCGCCCTTTCCAAGAAAGGCGCAGAAATCATCGAAAGCTCTTTCAGATGACTCCTGATCCGGTGACAGGAAAAGTACACTTTTGCCTGTCATCTTGAACAGCCAGGCTGCAAGCAACGTCCTGGAGGAACCTATCAGGCTGGAAACCGAGATAGGTTCGGAACCGTCCTTTAATTTATCAAGAACCTGCTCGAAACCGGGGACACGACACAGCTTTTTAAAACTTTCGATCATTTTGGCACAAACACCAAAAGCCCGCACCCATTCGGGCCCGGGGTATTAAAATTCCGATTTCTACTTCGATGGATCTCTTTTCTCATTCCTCCTTCGATGCTACGAGTATCATCCTGGGGGATTCTGCATTATAAAGATCCCCGCTGAAATCACCATAAACATCGGTCAAAACGAGACCGGCTTTATTGAAAAGTTCAAGCATCTCAGTAAGTGTATATAACCTTATGGAGTAGGTAGCTTCCTTGGCTTCCCCGGAAGGCGATATCAGCTTATTAACCAGTTCCATCCGCGATCTGAAATAATCGAAAAAACGCTCCTCCAGCATATAGGTTTTATTTTCCGCAGTCCATCGTCGTGGAATGAAATCGGCCAGAGCATATTCGCGATTAACTACATCCATCAGGAACTGTCCGCCCGGCTTCAAGGCCCTGTAAACACCGTGCAAGACCTTGAGATCTTCATCCTCACTTTCGAAGAATCCGAATGCCGTGAACATATTAATGATGGTGTCAAATTCGCCTTCATAAGGGATTTCCCTCATGTCTCCCTGTTTTAGATCAAGTCCTACCCCGAGGGAATCAGCCAACTCCCCTGCTTTCTTCAAAAAGCTCTCCGAGAGATCGTAGGCGGTAACCACAAAGCCTTTCTGCGCCAGCACAATGGAGTGTCGCCCGAAACCGCAGGCCAGATCGAGTATCCTTTGCCCGGGCTGTAGTTGTAGCATACGTACAACCGCTAAAGCCTCCTGCGACGATTTCCCCTCGTCGTGGTTATAGAGTTTGAGGTAGTCTTCGCTAAAGTATTTTCGCCACCATTCCATGATTATTCCCGTCCGAAAAAAGCGCTTCCTATTAATTTATAAGCCAGCCGGGCCGCCGTAAAATCGGGATAGATCATTCCCGGTATCGGCGCCAGCTCCGCAATATCACAACCAACAATACTTTTCGACCGGCCAACTGCCGTAATAAGCTCTATCGCCTCGTCCCACAAAAGCCCTCCCGGCTCGGGGGTTCCTACAGCCGGCATCACCGACGGATCGAATCCGTCAAGGTCGAAAGTAATATACACCTTATCCGTCAAGAGCGAAAGAACTATCGAAATTGTATCCTGATTCTTACGAAATGCACTCGGTTCGATGATTCGTCCGTCCCGAATTGCCTGCCTCTCGCCTTCCGAATCGCAGAAGCTCCTGATACCGACCGAAACAAATCTGCAAATCTCGCCGATACGAGACATAACGCAGGCGTGCGAATATCTGCTTCCTTGATATTCCTCTCGAAGATCGGTGTGGGCATCGATCTGCAGAACCGAGAGATCGGGGAATCTGGACTTATGCGCTTTCACGAGGGGACCCGTTATGGAATGCTCGCCGCCCAATGATAGCAAGAATTTGCCATCGTCAATGATTTTCGACGCAGCTTTTTCTATTCTGGCCATCATTGCTTCAGGACTGCTCGACTCCGGCTCGAGTTCTCCGGAGGTCGTAATGCCCACCTGGCACGGTTCAAGACCGAAAGCATTATCATATGTCTCAACCTGTCGGGAGGCGGAGATTATCGCGTGGGGACCGTTGCGGGCTCCGCTGCCGTAACTTGCTGTGGCATCATACGGTATCGGCAATATCACCACCCTCGACGACCGATAATCCGAAAGGTCATCGTCGAGGGCCAGAAAATTCCATGGATAAAAATCAGTCATCACAAAATCAACTGCAAACAAACCAGAGTCTTGATGCTTCCTCTATTTCCACAGCAGGATCATACGGGCTGACCAGTATTTTTTCAAATCCCGAAGCTCCCAGGCCTTTCAAAATATCAGAAGAGGGATATGTTCGGGCAACGACTTTCTGGTAGACACGATCATACAATCTG
>CBDVBL010000059.1:0-8724 GCA_965372205.1 uncultured bacterium | reverse complement strand
AGCAATCTTTGCCAATTCCCTTCCGATATGTCCGCCGCCGAATATGATAAGCCTCAAGGGACTGCCATGTAGCTCCATGAATACCTCCGCCTCTCCCCCGCAACACATGCCCGTAGCTTCGGGCCCGGCCCGGGAGAAACTATATTTTTTCAAAAGATGGTTTTCCTTGCCCTCGAACAAATTCAAGCAAGCATCTATTACCATCTTCTCGAAATTGCCGCCGCCTATGGTTCCCGATATCGATCCATCGGGAAAAACCAGCATCCTCGCCCCGACACGCCGTGGCGATGATCCGGCCGTCCTCACAATGGTGGCCAGGACGAAGGGCTGGCCTCCGTCCTGGTATTTTGTCATCTCTTTATATATATCCACAAGATTCCACCCGATTTTTGCAATACATCATTTAGTCAATATCCTGTAATCTTCTATCGTATCAATATCCGCCTGCACTGCACCGTCTGGTAATTCCACAACACCACTCTTGTATTTGGCTATCATTTCGTCGCCTACCATATCGCCGTTCAGTTTCAACAACTCATCCAAAAGTCTTTTCGAAAATATAATCGGGTGGCCACGGCCAGCCGGCGTTTTCACATATAAAATATTAGGTGATTTCTTTTTAAATTCAGATATAGCCCTGTTAATCAATTCTGCTCTCACCGTAGGCTTATCTCCCACCATGAATAATAAGGCGTCGGTCCGATCGCTAATATTTCTAACTGCGCATTTGATCGATTCAGCCCGACCGCGCCTGAAACTTTCATTGTATATTATCTTAACGCGATCGTCATGATTCTTCTGAATCAATCGCTCAACATGTCCTCTCTCAAATCCCGTTACCACTATAACCTCGTCCAGGTCAGATTCCAATATTTGACCCAGAACCCCCTCAATTACCGTATGTTCTCTATAGGGCAATAGCAACTTATTGCGTCCCATTCGAGAGGACGTTCCCGCTGCCAGGATCACACCGATAATCTTCATACTAAAACCGATTTTCCCTTTAAAATCGCCAGCCGGGTCTTTCGACGATTGTCATTGAACTCGATTTTCTTAGACTTCACCACCAAAAATCATAATAGAAAAGGTCATCAGGAGAGTCAAGATGATTCGATTTCCTCCATAATTCTCCAGACGGTTAGAATAGCGTCTTCTAAGAATATTTCGGCCAATCATCCATACGGTCTATCAAATACACGGGAGATATGTCATCCATTCACAAAAAGGCATCATTGGACAAACCGCTTGACAGAAAATATTGCCAACAGATAATATAATGTTGCATACAGTATAATAGGATAGGACTTTATGCCTTTTAGCCTGCGCAAAACAAAAAAAAAGAGATTGTCCGGTGAAAGATCGCCCATTATGAGATGGTTAGTCAGCTTCGCACATTGCAAACTCAATCGAGCATATTTGCTCTATATCCTCATAATCGGTGTCTCAGGAGTTTTGTCTCTCAGTCCGCAACAGGCTTATTCCCAGAAACTAACCGCCGACGATATAATCATCCGCGTAAATGACACCATGAATCGGCCAACCGTGTCAGCCACCACGAAAATGATTATCACAACCACATCAAGGCAGAAACGAGAGTTCGTTTTCGAATCCTTTAGCAAGGATAAGGGAGAGAAAAGTCTGATAAGATACTTATCTCCGAAGCGGGTAAAGGGGCAGACCATCCTCATGCTGAATAACGCCGATGATATCTGGATTTATTTCCCCCGGACGAACCGCGTCCGCAAGCTGGCGACGCACGCCAAAAAACAGAAAATGGAGGGGAGCGACTTTTCGTACGAGGATATGGGTTCCGGGGACGCCTGGACCGAGGATTTTATATCGAGACTGCTCGAAGATGAAAAAACCGGCGACATTTCCTGCTACAAGTTGGAGCTATCGATAAAAGAGGATGCCGAATCCGGATATTCCCGCATGGTGATGTGGATAAATAAGGGGAATTTCATCCCTCTGCAGATCGATTATTATGATGAAGATGATCCGGAGCTTCATCTCAAACGATTGTCTCTAAGCGATATCCGGCTGATCGAAGATGTCCCCACTCCCATGAAGATGGTCATGGTAGACCTGCAGGATAACACCGATACGATCATGGAATATGAAAATATAACATATAAAGCCGATCTGCCGGATAATCTGTTCACCGAAAGAGGCATGAAAGAATGAAACGGTCATTTTTTGCCGTTATATTTATATTTATCTTTCTTATGCCTGCAGGATTTGCGCAACAGGTCGAGCTGTTCGGCTATTACGAACCGCAATATTTAGGGATAAATCTGCGAAATGAATACTCGCAGCTTTTTTCCAATAAACTCAGGGTGGATCTGGCCTCCTCGCCCGCTGACAATGTCAAATTCGCCGCTAATTTCGATTATATCACCTACCAGGGCAAAACGGCCTGGAACCTGCTTGACTATATTCCCCGGTCGGTTTCCCGGTCGGTACCGCCGGAAATGATCCCCGGGTTCGACTTCATTTATGGAGACAGTATCTTTCTCGATAATGCCTATTTGAAAATCGCCCTTCCAACATTCGACATCACAATCGGCCGTCAACAGATCTCGTTCGGTTCCGGCTACGTCTGGAATCCCACCGATCTTTTCAATTTCAAGGATTATGCCGATCCCACTTATGAGCAGTCCGGTCACGACGCAATCCGTATCGATCTGCCTGTCGGTTCCCGATATGGATTTAACGCCATGTATTTGCCTGAGGGAAACTGGGAATCATCCGGGAAATTGCTCCGCTTCAAAGGGGGCTTCTTTCATTTCGATTATGCTTTCACCTATATTGAAAGACAATGGCAGCTCTCCGATTTTATGTTTTCGCAACCGGTTGATAACAATCGAAGGCTTTTCGGCGGCGAATTTACCGGAGAGCTTTTCGGGCTGGGGATCTGGGGCGAATATGGCTATAACACACTCGAACCTCTCGACGATTTCTGGGAAATCGTTCTTGGAACCGATTACACCCTGGATAACGGAACTTACCTGATGGCGGAATATTACTATAATGGACTGGCCAGGAGCGATTACCGCGATTACGATCTTAACGACTGGATGCGGTTCTTTATGGCGGAATCAAGATCTGTATCTCGAGACAACCTCTACTTGTATATCGATTATCCGTTGACCGATTTGATTCACGTTAATAATTCTGCGGTGATAAGCGTTTCTGATATGAGCCTGGCCCTTATCCCCGGTTTGAATTACAGCCTTTATCAGGATGTCGAATTAGCCGTGTTTGTTAATATTTATACAGGCAAAGAAAAAACGGCCTATAACAGAGATCTCGGTACAGGCGGTATAGCCCGCCTTCGCGTATACTTTTGATAAATCGGAAAGGTTGTAGTATTGCGTGAGAAAATATTATCCGCCTGGGGTGCACTCTCGGCCAGATACCCGGGGCGACTGGCTGCGGCTGCGATACTGGTGATTCTCGGCGTTTCGATTCTGGCATCCAACCTTAAAATCACCACCCGCTGGGCGGACCTTCTCCCCACCCATGATCCGCTTGTCCAGGAATTCAACAAAATTATCGAGGAATATACCAGCTCTTCAAATTCGATAATGGTCATCATAGGTACGGAAGAGAAGATCAAATCTTTTGCCGACCAGATAGCGCCTGAAATAAGATCGCTCCAGGATTACGTAAAGCGAGTGGATTATATGATTGACGAGGAATTCGTCCGCGATCATGGCTTCATGCTTGCTAAAAGCAAAGATCTTGAAAAATCAATCAGTATCTATGAAGATTTGAGCCTGATTCCGTTTCTGACCCATATTAACGATAGTTTCGAACGAACTTATATAGGCGATGAGGAGAGTATATCGGACAGGGAAAAAGAAGAAAATGCCATACGAACTCTCGATGGACTCGAGTACTGGGTGGAGACTATGCAGATCCACGCCAACAACGATGATGATCTTTCTCCGAATCTCGCCGGGGAAGCGGCGGAAAGATTTCTTATAGGCGATCCCTATTTTATCTCCCCCGATAAACGAACCCTGGTGATCTTTATAGAGCCTACATTCGATATCACCGATATTGACAAGGCGGTCATATCCACAGACACGATTCAGGCGCTTATAGATGATAACCTTCTGAGATATCCAGATGTTTACGCGGGCTTGACGGGAACGATCCCCCTCAGCCGTGATGAAATGGTTTATTCTACCAAGGATATGCAGACAACCTCAATTCTGGCGTTGGCGCTGGTAATTCTCCTTTTTATTTTTGCGTTCCGCATCATCACCGTCCCCCTCCTGGCCGGTTTGAATCTGGTTTTTTCCATCATGTTCGCCGCCGGTATTATTTCGCTTTTTATCGAGAGCCTGAACATTATGACTTCCATGTTCGCGGTCATTCTAATAGGGCTGGGAATCGATTTCTCAATTCACATCATCGCCTTATATACCGAGTACCGCGGCACCGGAAAAAACTCTGTCGAGTCCATGGCGCAAGCCCTTTCCAGGTCCGGCGCAGGTATTACAACTGGAGCCGTAACCACCTCCATAGCCTTTTTCACTCTGATGATTTCCGATACGAAGGGTATAAAGGAAATGGGGCTGGTCCTGGGGATCGGCATCCTGGCGGTGATGCTTGTCACACTCGTCTTGTTGCCATCCCTGCTCGTTCTTCGGGAAAGAGCCAACGCTTTCTTTAGAAAACATATCAGGTCGAAAGCTGCAGAACGCGGATATCCAAAGGTCGTGGAATTTGCATTCCTGGGGAAATTCGGCCAGGTCGCAATCCGGCGGCCCCGCGTAATACTCTTAATGGCGATATTGCTGAGCGCGTTTATGTTTTACAAGGCTCTGAATGTCGAATTCGATTATAACTATCTGAACATGGAACCCGAGGGTATTCCATCCGTTACCCTGGGGGACTCATTGCTGGCGGCCTTCGATATGAGTTCGGATTACGTTATGATCACTGCATCGTCTGTTGAGGAAGCCCGAGAAATCACTGAAAAGGCCAAGAAGGTGCCGTCTGTAGGCATGGTGGAAAGCATATCCGAGTTCATACCGTCTCCGGAGGAACAGGCCAGCCGAATTCCGCATATCTTGAAAATACGCTCGTATCTAAAGAAGCAAGAGAATCAGTCGCCACTAACAGGAGATAATATTAACCTCCTGATTGATCAGCTCGACCGATTGGAAATGAATATATACGAATTGGGGCAGATGGCCTTTCTTGGCGGTCAGGAGCGAGTCGATAAGAAGTGCGCTCGCATTATCGGCGATCCGGAAAAAGCAGACAGCAGAAACATGAAAATCGAACTGATCGATAGCTTGAGAGATGATCCCAGGAAAACGTTGGCGGGCCTGGGTAATTTTCAAAATGGTTACAGACCGGTATTGAGGGAATTAGCGTTGCAGATGGCGGATACGAGTCGCATTGACTTACAAAGCCTGCCGGAATCTATCAGCAGCAGGTTTCTAAACAAGAATAAGGACAGGTACCTGGTTACGATTACCCCTGAAGAGGAAGTCTGGAATATCGAGTTTATGCGGCGTTTTACCGGCCAGATGGAACGGATAAGCGATAAGATCACCGGCATGCCACCATTGTTTCTGCGACTGATAGACCTGATTGGTGAAGATGGAAGACGTGCGGCCGCATTGGCGCTGGCGGTGGTTTTCGTCTTGCTCTGGATAGATTTTCGGCAGCTGAAATTGGCGTTGCTTGCCATGTTACCCCTGGTGGCCGGCGCAGTCTGGATGGTTGGATTAATGTCTGTCTTTGGGATACCTCTCACTTTCGTCAACGTAATGGGCATTCCCATGATAATAGGGATCGGTATCGATGACGGTGTGCATCTCCTGCACCGCTACCGTGTAGAGGGTTGGGGTCGCGCGAGGACCGTTATGCAGAGCACCGGCAGAGCAATATTGCTCACGTCTCTGACTACCATAGCCGGATTCGGTTCGCTGATGATCGCCAAGTACCGCGGCTTCGGCAGTCTGAGCACCCTGCTTGTGCTGGGCGTTGCGGCATGTTTTATCACAACCGTCATATTTCTGCCCGCCCTGGTCAGCATGATCAAACATAAAGAATAATCACGAATCAATTAATCATGGTGAATCGAGCAACAATCGAATGATCTAATATCTTCTATATATTCCGTAATTTCAATCCCTGAAGTCAGCCCGTCAAACAACTTATCATAAAAAATGGAATATATCTCAGGCTCCGACGTATAACAGATCAGAAAGACAACGGCGAGCTTGCCAGCTTAACCACAACATAATGGAGGATGAAGATGAGACAGTTAACCTTACTCATGATGCTTGTCCTGACCATGTCGGGCTCTGCTGTTGCCGATGGCTTTATAATCCCGCGTCCTATGCCCTGGATGCCGCCGAAACCTGCAGTGAATGTTAAATACCACCATGTTGACGTGGAGATTAACGATCCCATCGCATTGACAAGGGTGGATCAGGTATTCGTCAATCCCTACCATCGCGATATGGAGGCCGATTATATATTTCCCTTACCCGAGGGCGCCACCCTCAGCCGCTTTACAGCCTGGCTGGGGGGACACAAGATGGAGGCTGAACTTCTCGATGCCGATCAGGCCAGAAAAATCTATCAAGACATCGTCCGTCGGCGTAAAGACCCGGCCCTTCTGGAATATGTCGGCAAGGGTATGTATCGGATGAGGATTTTCCCCATCCCGGCCCGGGGTGAAGTGCGGATCAAAATCGAATACGAGCAAACTTTAAAATCAGATAACGGCAACGTGGAATACCTATATCCGCTGAATACTGAAAAGTATTCCGGCTCCAATCTCGAAGAATGCAAAATTAACCTAAAAATTAATTCGTTCGAGAATATCGGTTCGGTCTATTGCCCGACACATGAAATCAAAACTGAGAGGTTGAACGACAGGTCGTTGACGGCGTCGTTTTTCGAAAGAAACACCAGACCGAATAAGGACTTCATCCTTCACTTTACACGGCAGAACAGGGATTTCGGGTTCCATCTTTTATCCTATCGACAACCCGGTTCCGATGACGGGTACTTCCTGGGAATTCTCTCCCCTCCGCTCGAAAGCCGCCGGCAAGGTGTTGATAAAAACGTCATTTTCATCCTCGATTCTTCAGGCAGCATGCGCGGCGATAAGATGCATCAGGCTATCGATGCTTTGAAATTTTGCCTTCTCGGTCTCAACGCCGGCGATGAATTCGCTGTCATCGATTATGATGATGCGGTCAGGCCTTTCAGACCAGAACTCATCAGAGCCAGCGAGAATAATATCGAAGCAGCCATGGCATTTGCCGAAGGGCTGGATGCCTCCGGCGGCACCGACATCTATAATGCCCTCGATACAGGTTGCCGCATGATAACATCGGACGGCGATCCCACCTATATTATCTTTTTGACGGACGGCCTGCCGACATCCGGTAATACCAATATAGACGAAATCATACGGAATACGACAGCCTTGAACGAGGACCGCGCCCGGCTGTTCGTGTTCGGCGTGGGGTATGATGTCAACGCCCATCTTCTCGACCGTCTATCCGAGGATAATAAGGGGGCTGCCGATTATGTCATCCCCGGCGAGGATATCGAGATCAAGGTATCCCGATTGGCCGGCAAGATAAGTCATCCCGCTCTCACGGATCTGGCTCTCGTGTTCAATCCAATGACAACCCATCATTTATACCCGGATCCTTTGCCGGATCTCTTTTATGGCTCTGAGATTATCATAACAGGACGCTTTCAGGGAAATGGCAGATCGCATGCCGTTCTTACCGGAAAAACCGGCGGGAATGATGTGACATACGAATTCCCAATAACATTCTCAGGCGGTTCCACAAAAGACGAATATATTGCCCTGCTCTGGGCTAACCGCCGAATCGGCTATCTTCTCCAGCAGATGCGCCTGCATGGCAGGTCGGATGAGCTTCTGACCGAGGTCGTGGAGCTATCAAAAAAATATGGCATTATCACCGAATATACTTCCTTCCTCGTAACCGGAGACGAAAACAGAAGGCACGATAGATTCTGGCATATGGCTGCGCCCGAGGTGTCGAAGAAGCTCCGGGAATCAATGGATTACCTGGCGGATGAGCAGGTCGGCAAATCGGCAGTGAGTCAATCTCAATTTCTGCTATCCCTAGGAGACCAGATACAGGTCGCGCCTGAAGGTGAAGTCAATATCGGAGGGGAAATTAAGAAATTCACCAATGTCGCCCAGGTGGGCGCTCAGGCTTTCTTCCAGTCCGGCAGTAACTGGATCCAGGGAGGCCTGGAAGATGACAGTTACGATATCGAAATAAAACGGTTTTCACCGGCATATTTCCAGTTGCTGGAGAAAGACCCTTCACTGGGACGATTTCTGGCATTGGGTGACGAGGTGAGATTGAAAATCGGCGGCGAGGTAGTTCAGATCGCCGATAGCGGGAAGGAATTTCTTACCGATAGCGAATTGGAAACCTTATTCCAGAATTAGCCAAAATGCAGATACGAGTAGAAGCCGGGTTTGACCCCGGCTTCTGTCAATTTCAGACAATGTGATATTAGAGGAAATGCACGATTTCCCGTTTCTCAGAAATGTCTTCAGAGTTATTGTGGCGGGGAGGCGCCACCAACAGGAAAAGAAGACTTTATATCAGGTTGCCGCAGATAAAAAAGAAATGACCGATGGTCATCACCATTGTCGGCCGGCTTGGAACCTCAGGGCTATCATAGCGATAG
>CBDVBL010000058.1:0-8911 GCA_965372205.1 uncultured bacterium | reverse complement strand
CAACCGAGGCGGAATCCAGACGGTTTCTGGATCTTATAGATTTTAACCTGCAGGTTAAAGATGATAGAGTGATCTTCAAAATACTCTCACCGTCGCATGCACCCTGGGAGGGCAGCGATCATAATGTCAGGGCGGTGATATTCGTGGAGCTCCCCGAGAAAATGAGTATAGAGGGGACGTTCAATTTCATGCATGTGAATATCGGGGGACCGTTTCAAGGTGTTGATTTGAAATCCGATTTTTCTTCTGTTGCCATAGAGAGGATTTACGGTCCGGTGGAGATTACCACCACCCACGGCAATATTCAGCTTCACGCGATCAAGGGCAGACTCAGAGCCGAAACGCAGAATGGGGAAATAGCGGTCAGTGATATTATTATTCCCTCGGGGTATGCACTTTTGCAATCTGCCAATGGTATGATAAGACTTCAGGATGTTCAAGGCCCCGTGGAGGCTTATACGAGTTATGCGGAAATAGAGGCCATCGATATCGATGCGCCCGGCGGCTCCGTGGTCTTCAGAACCAGTTATGCACCTATTAACGTGCGGAGGGTCAGAGGCGAGTTAATTTGCGAGACCTCTTACAGCCCTGTAGAAGTTGTGGATGTATCAATTAATCACGGGCATTCCAGATTTGAGACGAGCTATGCGCCGATAGTCGCTCGTTTTAAGGAGATCTCCAATTGCGATCTTTACATCGCCAACGAATATAACAATGTCGATCTCTCAATTCCCCGGGATGTCTCCGCGGTTCTGGTGGCCGGTGTCGGCGAGGGAGGTCAGATTTACACAAGGAATCTCAGTCTCAAGCCCACGGTTCTCGATCTCACCCGTCTGGAGGCGCTTCTCGGCGATGGCGATTCCCGAATCGAGGTCAAAGTCAGCGGCATTGGTAGTATTAATGTTGATGGTCAATAATTGACTTGCATCATACCTTAAGCTTGCCCTATTATCTTTCCGAATTTCGAAAAGGAGTTTAAATGGAACGACTGGTTCTGTCGTCATTCGCTTTTATTGTCCTGGTCTGCACTTCGGCTGAGGGTGGTCCGGTTGATGGATTGGAATATCAATCGGAATCGGTGGCTACGGCGGGTCAGATAACAGCCGGCATAATAAATCCGGCCGGCCTGGCGTTTTATGGACCCATGGGCATCCGATACACCCATAGTTTCACCGATTCATCATATAAAGGCGACGACGGCTTGTTGATCAGTTCTCGCCGCGGATTTTTCGCGCTGGAATGGCTTAATCATACCAGCAACTCGTTCAGAAGGAAGTATACCCTCGGGATGGGGGATAGGTTGGCTCCCGATTTTTATTTAGGATTTGCCTATAGCTGGTTTGGGGGCTCCGACGAACGATATAAAAAGATGAAAAACTGGAAACTCGGTATGATGTATCATCCTCGTCCGTTCGCCTCGCTGGGCCTGGTTGCGGAGAGATTGAATCAGCCCAGGTTCGACGACAAGATCCAGAGAAGACTCTATCGGGGGGGGTTGGCTGTCCGTCCCTTCGGAGAGAGATTTACGGTCTCGTCCGATCTCAGGTGGCTGGAGGGCGAGGGTGTAGAGAAATTGCAGGGTAATTTCCGTGCAGCCTTAAGCCTCTATAGGGGTGTTTTCTTCAGCGCCGATTACGCCACGGAGGGTTCTTGGCGTATAGGTCTGACTCTCGATTTCGACCAGACGAGAATAGGAACACAGGGGAGGCTGGATAATTCTCAGGATTTTGCCGGGGGAAGTTATTTTATCGAACTAAGCTCCGTCCGGTATGGCTCTGTTATCAGAAAATCCGGCAGGACCGGGACTATAACCTTAAGCGGCGACATTGTCGAGGAGCCTACCGAACGACCGCTTTTCGGTTCTCATGGCAGATCCCTGTACTCGGTGATTGCGGCGCTGCGTAAAGGATCGTCGGATCAGCGCATCAGCGGTCTATTTATGAAAATTGATGGTATGCGGATGAGCTTTTCCACTGCGCAGGAATTGAGAAACGCTGTTCTGGATTATCGTGAGAATGGCAAGGATGTCGTTATTTATCTGGAGAGCGGCGGGAATCTTGCCTATTATCTCGCAAGCGCCGCCGATGAGATCTATATGAATCCGTCGGGATATCTTGAGTTGGACGGACTCTCGGCAACCGCTATTTTCTATACCGGGATTATGGCTAAGCTGGGCATTGAAGCCCAGGTTTTGAGAACGGGACCTCATAAAACCTACGGCGACCAATATACGGAACAGGGATTAACGCCTGAGGCCGAAGAGCAGATCGAATGGCTTCTCGATGACCTTTATGATCAACTTGTGGAGGGTATTTCTGCGGGCCGACGAATCCTGTCTGATGATGTGAAGGAACTGATCGATAACGGCCCGTATACCGCAAAAGACGCTCTTGCGGCGGGTTTGATAGACGGTCTTAAGTATTGCGATGAATTCACCGGCATTGACGGCTCCGATACTTTCATGCGACTCGTTGATCTTGAGCGATTCTATAAAACCGAGGATTATTCCGGCCGCTGGAGCGAACCCAAGAAGATCGCCATAATCTATGCCGATGGTTCGATTGCAGCCGGTCATAGCGGCAGGGGGTTTCTGGACGGGAAGCGGGCGGGAGCGATCACTTTATCGAAATCGCTGGAGCTCGTCAGGTCCGATCGCGATATCAGAGCCGTCGTTTTGAGAGTAAATTCGCCGGGCGGAGACCTCTTCGCCTCCGATCGTATCTACCGTGAGTTAGAGCTATTGAAAGGCAGAAAACCGTTGGTGGTGTCCATGGGGGGGGTGGCCGCTTCGGGCGGATATTATATTTCGAGCCCCGGCGATGAGATCGTGGCTTCCCCGGGCACTATTACCGGTTCGATCGGAGTCGTAGTCGGTAAGCCGGATCTTTCGGGATTTTATGAAAAGATCGGTCTAAACATTGAAACCATAAAGAGGGGCGAACGAGCCGATATCAGGTCTTTTGCCAGGCCGGCTACCTCAGACGAGATGGAATTGATCGAAAAACAGATATGGCAGTATTACGATGATTTTGTATCGAAGGTTTCGGCCTGGAGAAAACTGGATTACGATTCGGTCGATGCTATCGGCCAGGGGAGGGTCTGGACCGGCCGACAGGCTCTCAAGCGGGGATTGGTAGATTCTTATGGAGGTGTCTGGGAGGCCGTGCAGCTGGCGCGCCTGAAGGCTGGAATCGATCCCGAAGATAAATTGATTGTAAAGATATATCCACGATACGGTTTTTCATTGTTTCGATGGCCGACAGTTCCAAAGATTGAGTCTTACATGGCTGACATAATCGGAAAGGGGCTAAGCGACGGGTGGTTATTGAGAATGCCCTTCGATTTGAATATCAAATAGTTATGGAGGAGGGATGAAAATTGTATTGATAATTGGGGTTCTGCTCGCCCTGGCGGTCTCCGCGCATTCCGCGGAGTTGGCGTTCCCGGTGGAACGGCATATCCTCGAAAACGGGATGATGGTTCTCCTTATTCCCGATCATTCATGCCCGTCCGTGACAGTACAGGTATGGTATAAAACCGGAAGCCGAAACGAACGTCCGGGAATTACGGGTATTTCACATCTTTTCGAACATCTTATGTTCAAAGGGACCAGTGAGTTTCCGGGAAACACCTTCGATAAATTGATCGAGGCCAGCGGCGGTTACGATAACGCCTGGACATGGGTCGATAATACAGCCTACTACGAAGTTGTGCCGCCTGATAAACTGGAATTGGTGCTGGAAATGGAAGCCGATCGCTCCCGGAATCTTACGTTAGACGAGAAAAATCTATCGTCCGAGCGGAATGTGGTGATTAACGAGCGGCTATGGGGTATCGATAACTCCCCCGAAAATTCAATGTATGAGGTGCTCATAAACAATGCCTTTGTGGCGCATCCGTACCGCTGGGAGGTTATCGGCTTCATGAGCGATATCAGGGCAATAACACTTGAGGATTGCCTGGAATATTATCGGAAAGGTTATGCTCCTAACAACAGTTTCATGATCATCTCCGGTGATTTTAAGCCGTCGAAGGCTATGAAGATGGTCGGAAAATATTTTGGTCCCCTGAGGGCCGAGAAGGCTCCACCGCTCGTCACATCGGTTGAGCCCGAGCAGAAAGGTGAGAAAAAAATAGAATTTCATCGAGCCGCTCAATTGTCAGCAGCTATGATCGGCTATAAGATCCCCGGCGGGACCGATCCCGATATTGTCCCGTTGCAGGTGGCGGCTAAAGTGTTATTCGAGGGTGAATCATCCCGGCTGTATAAGCGGCTGGTCTATGAGGAGCAGAAGGCTCTGACGGTGGAGGGCGACGCGGAGGTTCACCACGACCCGCACCTGTTCTACGTTTATGCTCAGGCAACCCCCGGTTCAGACATTGAGGAGATCAAGATGATAGTTTTCGAGGAAGTCGATAGGTTGGCGACTGAACCGATTTCGGATAACGAGCTTCAGAAGGCCAGAAATCAGATGGAATCGGATTTCGTTATGGGGCTGCAATCGAATGTGGGCCGGGCTAATAATATCGGCATGTTTGAAATCAACACCGATGATTACGGCAATATTTATAAATATCCGGATGAGATCCAGGCTGTTACTGCAGAGGATGTTATGAGGGTTACGGGTAAGTTTCTCACGGCCAGAAAGCGGACCGTGGTGACTCTGGTACCCGAGGGGCAAAAACAGCCCGATGAGGCATCGGCTGAGTGATTGTTGGAGGATGATATGATAGGCAAGATATTCCTTTCCAAAGTTTTCCTGTTCCTCTGTTGCATTAACGTTTTCGCAGGCGACGTCAAGCTTCCGCCCATTACGGAAAAGACGCTGGACAATGGCCTTTTGGTGGTCGTGGTGGAGAACCATGAGCTCCCGGTAGTTTATATGAAGATGGTCATAGTGGCCGGATCGCTTTATGATAAAAAAGAGCTGGGGGGGCTGGCGAGCTTCACGGCGGATATGATTCGCAAGGGAACAAATACCAGGACTGCAGTCGAGCTTGCAGAGAGTATCGACTTCGTGGGCGGCTCTCTGAACAGTTCGGCGGACCGGGATGCCATTTATGTCAACACCACGGTATTGGTTAAGCATTTTGATGTCGCCCTGGATCTGCTCTCGGATATAATTCTCAATCCTGTTTTCGATGGGACCGAGATCGAGCGGAAACGCAAGAAAACGTTAAGCGAGATAATCCAGTCGAAGGAAAATCCCTCCAGGGTATGCGCTAACGCCTTTGATGAAATGTTGTTCCGCGCCCATCCTTACGGACACCCCGTAATCGGGACCCGGGAGTCGGTCAGCGCCATTACAGGGGATGATATTGTCGATTTCTACGAAGCGTATTTCCGCCCCAATAACTCCATTCTTGTCATCGCCGGCGATATTGAGCCGAATGACGCGGTGGCCCGAATCGCCGATGCTTTCAGGGACTGGCAAAAGGCGGAGATTCCTGATCTCTCTGCACCATCACTTATAGTGCCTGAGGGTCACCAGATTCTTTTGATCGATAAGCCAGATGCCACTCAGACATATATCCGTTTCGGTAATTTTGGAATCACCAGAGGTAACGACGATTATTATTCGTTTCTGGTCATGAACTACATCCTGGGTTCTGGCGTCTCATTTGTTAATCGCCTGATGCAGCAGGTTCGCGATGATGCCGGGCTCACATATGATATTCGCACTGTAAATCAATTCCATTTGTTGCCGGGCGCATATTATTGTAACACGTTTACCGAAAACGATTCCACCCTGAAAGCCATCAATGCCGCCATCGGGATCATGAAAGATATGGCGGACAATGAAGTCAGCGATGATGAATTCAAAAATGCTGTCAGTTTCTGGAGCGGTTTTTATCCCATTACTCTGGAAACGCCGTCACAAGTGGCAAATGAAATCATCAAGACGGAAGTGTATAATTTGCCTGCCTCCTATATCGAGGATTTTGCAAAGAACATAAAGAAGGTGAAGAAGAAAGATATCCGTCGCATAGCAAAAAGACTTATCGATACCGACAATATGGTCTTCGTGGTTGTCTCTAATGCCGCCGACGTGAAAGACGATCTGGAAAAACTCGGCACGGTAACGGTCAAGCATATAGATGACTTTTAAGAACGGGATTTAAAGGTCTGTATAATTGGCGTATTGCTTAACCATCCGGATACGGCAAATCGTCGTTTTTGTCTTCCCAAAATATTTTTTTTCATCGCCATGGCGCAATATCGGTATAAAGACAATGCGAATCAGCCGCAATGAGTGATATATTTTTTGCTGGCAATCGTTTCCATTATTCCCTATAAATAGATAATGAAGATTCTGCGAGCCTTGCGAAAGATCAATCTAACAACCTGGATATTCATAGGAATCGCCTGTGGGGTCCTGACGGGTTCGTTGATTGGCGAACCGGCCCTGGTGATAGCCGGGCCGCTCGGTGATCTTTTCATCCGCCTTCTGAGGATGATTATCATCCCGCTGATTGCTGCCTCGTTAATATCCGGTATAACCAGTATCGGCGCCGGCGAGGATCTGGGCAGGCTCGGCTGGAAGACATTCGTCTATTACATGTCGACCTCCATTTCCGCAATCATAGTCGGCATGGTAATCATGAATATCGTCGCGCCGGGTTTCGGCGTTAACATAGATCTTGGTGAGGCGCCGGAGGCCTTCACGGAATCGAAGAGTGTCTGGGATTCGGTGTATGGTCTGATATTGAAGATGGTCCCGCCGAATCTTCTAAAGGCTATCGCCGACGGCGACATTCTGCCATTAATTTTCTTCTGCATTCTGGTCGGCGTTTTCATAACACGTTTGCCGGAGAAACCGCGAACCCTTTTGACGAATCTTTTCTCCGCCTTCTTCCAGGTCATGATGAAGGTGACACATTTGGTCATCAGTGTGGCGCCGATCGGAATTTTTGGCCTGATCACCAAAGTCGTTGCGACCACCGGCTTTGAGCTTCTGGGGCCGCTCTTTATATATTTCCTTTGTATCCTTGGCGGGCTTTTCATTCATGCCTTTATAACTCTGCCGTCACTTCTCAAGTTTGTCGGCCGGGTCAACCCCGTCAGGCATGTTAAGGCCATGGGGCCGGCGCTTTTAACTGCTTTCTCCACAGCATCGTCGGGGGCAACGTTGCCCTTAACTCTGGAGCGAGTGGAGAAAAATGCCGGAGTCTCCAATAAGGTCACCAGTTTCGTGCTTCCCATGGGGGCCACCATCAACATGGACGGCACGGCATTGTATGAGGCGGCTGCAGTTCTGTTTATCGCGCAGACATATGGAATCCATCTCGATATCGTTCAGCAGATCATCGTGGTTCTGACGGCGCTGGCGGCATCGGTGGCCACGGCGGCCATCCCCAAAGCCTCTCTGGCCACGATCCCCATGATAATGGCGGCCATAGGCGTCCCCTTCGAGGGTATTGCCATCATCCAGGTCTTCGATAGAATACTCGATATGTGCCGCACCACGGTCAATGTCTGGTCTGATTCCTGCGGCGCCGTCGTGATTGCCCGAACCGAGGGCGAAACGCCGCTGGCAGATAGATAGTTTATCAGCCCTGAGTTGGCTGACTATCATAACGTGCCGGAGCAATGTTATTGAAAATGCGTCCTCCTGGACGAATTTGATGCGAAAATTCAATCGGCGCTTGATAATCCGGATCGAATTCATTATAATTGCCTGAGATGACAGGTGCTAGTGTAGAGTGATCTGCGAGGATGCAGTTGTGGGAGTTGCCGTGGGTTGGTCGGCAACTGTGGCGTGAAGAGAAATTGCTATGGGATCAATTGATCTTTTGATGATATGCGCCTCGGCTTTTGTCGGGGTATTTTTGTTGCTTTCGCTTCTGGCCATTGTGATGCGGATCATCATAGTGGTATTTCCTCAGGGAGCGAAGGGAACTGACGCTGCCGTCGTCGCCGCTATGACTGCAGCAGTATCCTCCAGCTATCCAGGTACAAGAATTACAAATATCGAGGAGATAAAATGATTTTCACTAAAACTCCGAAGAAAATCAGGGTGATGTTCACGACTTTCCGCGATGGCCTTCAGAGCTCGTTCGGAGGGAAAGTTCGTCTTAATGATTTTCTTCCGGCCTTGAAGGCCGCTGTCGAAGCGGGTATTCGCCACTTCGAGTTCGGAGGCGGCGCACGGTACCAGGCCCCATGTTTCTATCTGGGCGAGGATCCCTTCGAGGATATGAAAAAGATCCGAGAAACTGCAGGTCCCGATGTCGATCTGCAGATTCTTACACGTTCTGTTTCAGGCGTGACATTAACCACTCAGTCGATGGAGGGCCTGAAGTTGCAGGCCAAGTTAATGAAGGAGAACGGCACCACCTGGGATCGGAATTTCGATTACATGAACGATGTCGACAATTTAATCAAGACGGGCAGACCGATTGTCGAAGCCGGAATGCATCATCAGGTAACCATTGCACTTATGGGTTTGCCGTTCAAGTCGGATAAGGTTCATACACCGGCATTCTATATCGATATCGGAAAGAGACTACTTGAGGGCGATATTCATATAGATAGTATTTGTCTGAAAGATGCCAGCGGAACCACTGATCCTAATACGGTTTACGAAACGGCGGTCGGCTTAAAGAAGATCATGCCCGCGAAAATGCCGCTATGGATGCATACTCACGATACCGCCAGCACGGCGGTGGCCTGTTACATGGCGGGCATCGCCGGCGGAGTGGATGGGATCGATCTTTCCGTCAGGCCGATGGCCAGCGGTACGGTCCAACCGGACGTGCGTTCCATGGCTCATGGCCTGAACGGCACCGGATATTCGCTCGATATCGACGCCTCCAAAATGGGCGCCATCGAGGATATGCTCACTGATCTTATGAAAGATTACAGTTTCAATCCCGCTACCACCACGGCCGATGCACGTGTGCTGGGATT
>CBDVBL010000057.1:0-8955 GCA_965372205.1 uncultured bacterium | reverse complement strand
GGAAACAGAAGGTCTTCGCAAGAAGCAGGAGGCTGAACGCAGGATTTTATCCGAACTTCGGAAAGCCAAGAAAAAAGACATCAAAAGAATCGAAAGAAAAACAACCTTCAAGAGGAAAAAGGATAAACGTCGAAAGAAAAAAGAACGCGTAGTTGATATAAGAGCTGTTCGCGCCAGTTTCAAGAAAACCATGTCAAGCCTCGATCTCGCCAAGCGCAAAAGATACAGGCGTTCGGATGGGAAAATCGGAGCGCTCACGCCTGAAGATGGCGATACGAAAATCTTGAAGGTTACTGAGTTTATGACTCTCTCGGAACTCGCCGGGTTGATTGAGGTAAAGCCTGCCGTTCTCGTGGCGAAATGCATGGAAATGGGGATGATGGCGACCATCAATCAGCGGCTCGATATGGATACAATCGGAACCCTGGCATTGGAATTTGGCTTCGGTGTGGAAGAATCCAAGCTGGTCGGAGAAGAAGAAAAAGAGGAGGAGGACGAAGCCGAAATGCAAAGCCGGCCTCCCGTGGTGACAATTATGGGCCATGTGGATCATGGGAAGACCTCCCTTCTGGACTATATACGCGACTCGAATATCATCGCCGGCGAGTCGGGTGGCATCACCCAGCATATCGGGGCTTATGAAGTCGAGCTTCAGGGAGGCAAGATTACTTTTCTCGACACCCCCGGGCATCAGGCATTTTCATCAATGAGAGCACGTGGCGCTTATGCCACCGATATAGTCGTTTTAGTCGTTGCCGCCGATGACGCGGTAATGCCCCAGACTGTCGAAGCTATTGATCATGCCCGGGCCGCAGGCGTGCCCATCATCGTCGCTTCAAATAAAATAGATCTCCCGACAGCTAACGTCGAAAAGATTAAAGAGCAAATCTCCAAGCATAATCTCATCCCGGAAGAATGGGGAGGCAAAACCGCGATGGTTGAAATCTCCGCTAAAACGGGCCAGGGAATTGACAAGTTGCTGGAAATAATTTTGCTTCAGGCCGGGATAATGAATCTTCGTGCCAATCCCAATAGAAGTGCACGCGGGGTAATAATTGAGGCGTATCTTGACCGCGGCAAAGGCCCGATTTGCACCGTCCTCATTGGGAAAGGTACGCTTCGAGTTGGAGATTCATTTGTTACCGGCACTCACTTCGGCAGAGTGCGGGCCCTGCTTAATGAAAGAGATAATCCTACGAGCGAAGCGGGTCCTTCAACTCCGGTAAGAATTCTCGGCGCAGGTGGAGTGCCCCAGGCTGGAGATTCTTTCACGGTGGTGGCTGGCGAAAGTGAAGCCAGGGAAGTAGCGCAAAAAAGACTCAGGTTGAAACGCGAAAGGGATTTTCGTCAACTTAAGAGGTTCACGTTGACTGACGTGTACGACAAAATAAAAGAGGGCAAGATAAGGGATCTCAATCTTATTATCAAAGGTGACGTGGACGGTTCGGTCGAAGCTCTTTCCGATTCTCTGGCTGGAATCCAGCATCCTGAGGTACAGGTAAATGTGATCCATAGAAGCGTCGGTGCCATTTCTGAATCGGACGTTCTGTTGGCCGCTGCCTCGCAGGCTATTATCGTTGGTTTTCATGTTCGCCCCGAGTCGAGAGCCGCCGAGCTTGCGGCGAGAGAAAAAGTAGACATCAGATCATATAAAATCATCTATGAGGTAGTAAGCGATATTAAGGCGGCTCTCGAAGGCTTGCTGGCCCCGGAAATAATCAGGGTGGATATCGGCGAGGCCGAGGTAAAACAGTTGATTAAGATACCGAGGCTGGGATTCATTGCAGGATGCTTTGTGAAAACCGGTAATGTTAAACGAGGTGCTAAGGCAGAGATCTATCACAACGATGTTCAGATCGGGGAAGGGAAAGTATTCTCGCTGAGGCGCTTTAAGGAAGACGTAAAAGAAGTATCTGCCGGTTATGAATGCGGTATCGGGATTGAACCATTCCCCGGATTGCAGGAGGGTGATATCATAAAGGTATTCGAGGAGGTGGAGGAAGCTCGTCGACTCGAACCAGGCGAAGATTAAATGGTGGTGGGCGTCCTGAAAATAGTGCTTTCCATACCTCAGGCCAATTCTCTCAAAGATAAAAGGCGAGTTATCAAGGGCGTAAAGGACAGAATACGGAATGGATTCAATGTCTCCGTGGCCGAAATAGGAGATCAGGACATCTGGCGATCCGCCAGGTTGGGAGTGGCGGTTATCTCGGAGGATTCGTCATACGCTAACGGCGTTTTATCGAGGATACAGGATTTTGTCGGCAATCTCAAAAATGCCATCCTGACTCACTGCGAATTGGAGTGGCGTTAGAATGGATTTCTCCAGAGTTGACAGGCTGCAAAGCCAGATGGTAAGGGACCTGGCCGCCGTGATCGCGGAAGATCTTAAGGACACCGTCCCATATTTGCTGACCTTTAACAGGGTCGAGATAACGAAAGATCTAAGATATGCTAAAGTATTCTTTTCAGCGCTGGGCAAAGAGAATGCTGCCGAGGAAAGTATCGAATTTCTAAAGCGCCATAAGGGCATAATAAGAAAAATGCTTGGAAATCGGATGAGGATAAGGCGCATCCCCGAATTATTGTTTAGATATGACAGCTCAACGGATCATGTGCTGCGGATAGACGAACTCCTGAAGGAATCGAAAAAACGTGAAAATGAATGTTGAAATGGATCGAATTCTCTCCACTATCGAGGGAAATAATAAGTTCCTGATAACCTCCCACATGGATCCCGATGGAGATTCCATAGGATCGCAGCTGGGACTTTATCATGTATTAAGAGATGCTGGCAAAAAGACCGTAATTATAAACCAGGGCGCCATACCATCCAAATACGGCTTCCTTGATCCAGAGGGCATTATTAAGTCTCGACCCGAGGAGATCGAATTCATACCGCAGGTTGTATTCGTAATTGAATGCCCGTCGCTGGAGAGAATAGGTTTCGTCCGAGACTTGATTCCCGAATCGGCAATTACGATTAACATAGATCATCACCCCGACAATTCTCAATATGCGGATATAAATCTGGTGGAGCCCGAAAGTTCTGCCGCCGGCGAGATTGTCTATTTCATGCTGGAATCGGGAGGATATGAGATCACTCCGGAGATTGCCGGGCAATTATACGCTGCCATCGCTGCCGATACCGGCGGCTTCCGCTTCCGGTCAACGACCGCCCGGGGAATGAAAATCGCATCCGAATTGATCCAGCGGGGAGCTGATCCCAAATTCATATCGGACTGTCTTTTTAATAACTTCTCCCCGGAAACAATTCGCCTTATGGGTAGTACTCTTGCCAGTCTGAAGCTTGAAGCTGACGGCAGTATAGGCTACGTGACGATTACTTTAGGCGATCTTAAAGGATCCGGCGCCGACGTGGAAAATTCGGAAGGGTTTGTAGATTTCACTTTGGCGATTTCCGGAATCATGCTGGGCCTCTTGTTTAAAGAGGTCTCAAACGACGAGATTAAGATCTCGGTTCGTTCCCAGAACGGTTTGGATGCAGCGGCATTTGCAAGGATGTTCGATGGGGGAGGGCATACCAATGCCGCCGGATTCAGGTTACAGGGGCCAATGGATAGCATCGTTGATCACGTCATTTCGAGGGCGAAGGAGTTTGTAAGTGGCAGTTAACGATGGCATCATGCTTATAGATAAGCCGACCGGGATGACCTCTCACGATGTCGTCGATTTTCTTCGCGGGCAGCTGAAAATCAGACGCGTGGGCCATACGGGTATTCTCGATCCTAATGCAACCGGGTTGATGCTAATGCTCATAGGCAAGGGAACAAAATTCTCCAGCCTCCTTACGGATCTGCCCAAGCGATACGTGGCCAGATTCGTATTCGGAGTTGCGACGGATACGTTTGACGCTGAAGGGAAGATCGTTTCTCGAGCGGAACCGGGAGTTCTATCCAGGGGCGACTTTGAGAAAATACTGCAGGATTTTTGCGGTGATATCGAGCAGATCGTCCCGCCATTTTCGGCCGCCAAGAAAGATGGGGTTCCGCTATACAAACTGGCAAGAAAGGGGAAATCCGTATCTCCCCGCCATAAGATGGTGAAAATCGATAATATCGAGATTTTAGCATACGATTGGCCGGAGGTCGCGCTCGATATATCATGCTCCCCGGGAACCTATGTAAGGAGTATGGTGCATCAGATGGGAGAGATACTGGAATGCGGTGGCTATCTTAAGAACCTTCGCCGTCTTAAGGTGGGACAATTTCATGTATCGGCGGCATTGACACCGGAAGAGGTTTCCCGAACCGATGATCTGTCCCGGATAATAAGACCTCTCAAAGATGCGCTGCCAACACATCCGGCCATTCACATTAAGCCACAATATTACGGCGCCGTGCTGAGCGGCCGGCCGCTGGCGAAAAAATATATCGCGGACAGCAATTACTCCGGCGATGGGGATATTCTTTCGATGCTGCTGGGGCCTGACGATAAGGTTCTGGCCTTGGCGAAGCTTAATATGCTCTGGAGGGCGATTGACAGACTTGGTCCCTCCGAAATTATGGGAACCTATGTGAGGGTGATTGATGAAGGTCATCTCAGGGCTTGATAAACTGGAATCGTTAAAAATTTCCAATGTAGCCGCCACCATCGGCACCTTCGACGGCGTGCATCTGGGGCATAAGAGGATTATCCAGGTTTTACTGGAGAAGAGTCGGAATATGAACCTCCAGTCGGCTCTGGTTACTTTTCACCCGCATCCGCAAATGGTGCTCGGAAGGAGGGGACCTACCGAGATTTTAACAACGCTTGATGAGAAACTCGAACTTCTGCGTGCCACGGGGATTGAAATCGTTATTGTCCTGGATTTCAATCGCCAACTCGCTTCTTATCCCCCTGAGGATTTCGTTCGAGAGATTCTAATCAGAAGACTTGGAATGAAGGCTCTGGTTATTGGATATGACCACGGATTTGGAAAGAACCGCGCCGGCAACAGCGTTCTTCTGGAGAAGATGGCTAAGACCGACGGTTTTGATTTCACCGTGGTACCGGAATTTCGGGCCGACGGTCGAACCGCGAAGTCTACGGTTATAAGAAAAGAATTGAAATCAGGCGATTACGTGGAGGCAAAGAATATCCTGGGATATAATTATTTGATATCCGGCAAGATAATAAAGGGGCATGGTGTGGGCAAGAAACTCGGTTACCCTACCATCAATCTTGCCGTGCCTCCCGTGAAACTCCTACCAAAAGAAGGAGTATATGCCGCCCGGGCGCGGTTCGACGACAGCGAATTCGACGGTATGGCTTATATCGGTGGGCGTCTGACTTTTGGCGATACTGCACTTTCCGTGGAGATAAATCTTTTCGATTTTTCCGGTCGGGTCGAATCCGAAAAGATCTTTCTGGAGTTAAAGGAGTTTGTCAGGCCGCCGATAAAATTCGAATCATCCGTAAAACTCGCAGAAAAGATAAGAAATGATGAAATGGAAATAAAAAAGAGGTTCGGGTAAGGAGGCAATTAATTGGCTCTATCGAATGATAAAAAACAGAAGTGGATCAGCCAGTACCGGTTACACGATACCGATACGGGATCTGTCGAGGTACAGGTGGCGCTTTTGACGACGCGGATCGGGGAGTTGACAGAGCACTTGAAGGCTCACGAGAAAGATCAACATTCTCGGTACGGGCTTTTGAAGATGGTTGGGAAAAGGCGTCGGCTTCTGGAATATTTGAAGAAAAACGATCTGGAAGCTTACAGAGCTCTGATAGAGAATCTCGATCTGAGGAAATAACAAATCGGTTTGGCGGAGGCTATAATTTGGAAGTTTTTGAGTTTAAATTAGATGATGGTCGCGTAATGACAATCGAAACAGGCCGGGTGGCCAAACAGGCCGGTGGTTCGGTGCTTGTCCGCCTCGGAGATACTATGGTTCTTGCTGCGGTTACCAGCGCGCCCACACAGCAGGAGCGCGATTTCTTCCCGTTATCGGTGGATTACAGGGAGAAATCATATGCCGCCGGGAAGATCCCGGGCGGATTTTTTAAGCGGGAGGGAAGACCCAGCGAGAAGGAGATCCTCTCGTCTCGCCTCTGCGACAGGCCGTTGAGACCGCTTTTCCCCGATGGGTACAAGGATGAAGTGCAGGTCATGATACAGGTTCTGTCCTCTGATCAGGAAAATGACGGTGATGTCCTCGGAATAATCGGGGCTTCGGCTGCTTTATCAATCTCCTCAATGCCCTTCTACACACCGATAGGAGCTGTCAGGGTTGGCAGAATCGATGGTAAGCTGGTGGATTTCCCGCAGTTTTCGGATCTGGAACGATCCGATATGAATATTACAATGGCCGGGACCTCCGAATTTATCAACATGGTGGAAGGCGGAGCCCGGGAAATCACCGAGAAGGAAATGCTCGAGGCCATTGCTTTCGGACAAGAGAAGATCAAAAAGATTGCCGGTATCATTGATGAAATGAAAACCAGGTTGGGTAAACCGAAAGTGGAAATTCAACCAGTGGAGTATGATCCCGAATTGGTCGCCGCGGTAACCGAGATGTCCGAAGATAGGATTGGAAAGGCCAACAGGATAAGAGACAAGGCTGAACGCAGTGAGGCTGTTAACAATACTATGACCGAGACGTCCGAATCTCTCTCCGAGAAATTCCCCGAATCCGAGTCGGCGATAAAGAATATTATCGAAAAAATAGAGAAAGATGATCTCAGAAAGATGATTCTGAGTGAGAGTATCCGTTCCGACGGCCGCGGCTTTGAGGACGTCCGGGATATTTCGATAGACACGGGAATCCTACCCCGGACTCACGGTTCAGCCCTGTTTACCAGAGGACAGACTCAGGCGCTGGTGGTGCTTACTCTCGGAACGAAGATGGATGAGCAACGGATTGATGATCTTCTCGGTGAATCGTTTAAGAGTTTCATGCTGCATTATAACTTCCCGTCGTTCTCCGTCGGTGAGGTACGGCCGAACAGGGGGCCGGGGCGGCGCGAGATCGGCCACGGAGCGCTGGCTGAACGTGCCCTGGAACCGATAATTCCAGCCGAGGAGAATTTTCCCTATACCATAAGAATCGTTTCCGATATTCTGGAGTCAAACGGCTCATCATCTATGGCCACTGTGTGCGGCGGTTCCCTCTGCCTGATGGATGCCGGCGTACCTATCAAGGCTCCGGTGGCAGGAATAGCAATGGGGCTGATCAAGGAAGAGGATCAGATAGCTATCCTGACCGATATACTAGGATTAGAGGATCATCTGGGAGATATGGATTTTAAAGTGGCGGGCACGGCCGACGGGATAACTGCCTTTCAGATGGACGTTAAGATCGCCGGCCTCACTCTGGAGATCATGGCCCAGGCATTAGAGCAAGCGCGAAACGCGAGGCTTTATGTGATCGGGAAGATGAATGAAAAGATTTCGAAACATCGAGAAGAACTTTCGCCGTATGCTCCCAGGATTATCTCTCTCAAGGTACCTGTTGCTAAGATCGGAGATATAATCGGTCCGGGCGGGAAGATGATCAGAAGCATTATAGAAACCACCGGCGCCAAGATAGATATCGATGATGACGGCACCGTGATTATCGCTTCCGTGGATCAGGTAGCCGGGGAGGCGGCTCGCGACAAGGTCCTCGAACTTATCGAAGAGCCGGAGGTCGGAAAGGTCTATATAGGCAAGGTAAAAAGGATTACTTCCTTCGGTGCCTTTATAGGGATTCTACCGAACGTCGACGGCCTTGTGCACATATCGGAGATCGACAATTATCGAGTCGCCAGGGTAGAGGATGTCATAAACATCGGTGATGAGGTTAAGGTTAAGGTAATCAGTATCGATGAAGAGGGCAAGGTGCGCCTTTCAAGAAAGGTCCTCCTGCCGAAAACGGGCCATCCGGACGACGCCAAAGCCGGACGACCCAACGACCGTTCAAGGAGATAATTTGTGATGGCTGCCGAGTCAGCGATCTATCAAAAGACAATTCTGCCCAACGGTGTAAAGGTTCTTACGGAGACAATACCGTATGTCCGCTCAGTATCGCTTGGCTTATGGATCGATGTGGGTTCAAGAGACGAATCGAATCAATCATCCGGGATCTCACATTTCATAGAGCATATGGCCTTCAAGGGAACTCGAACGAGAAGCGCATCTGAGATCGCTGCCTACCTGGAGTCTGTCGGCGGCATGCTTAACGCTTTCACCGGCAGAGAACAGACCTGCTACTACGCCAAATTCCTCGATGAGCATCTCGAAAAGGCGGTAGAGATCTTGTTCGATCTGACAAACAACCCTATTTTCACTACTTCCGATATCGAGAAGGAAAAAAAGGTGGTTTTGGAGGAAATCCGCGACATCGAGGATTCCCCCGGCGACCTGATTCATGATCTGTTCGCCGGCGCCATATTTGGCGGGCATCCGCTCGGTCGCTCTATATTGGGCAGTAGAGGCACCGTGATGGGCATGAACCGCTCGAAGGTCCTCCGGCATATGGGAAAGTTTTATCGTCCAGGTAGAATAGTGGTTGCCGCCTGCGGAAATCTGAAACACAAACGCTTGGTACAGTTAACAAAGAAATATGTCGATCCAAGAATCCTGCCCGAATCTCCCGATGGTCGCAGAGAACCGATATTCAAGCCAAATCGAAGAATCTACAGGAGAAAAACAAACCAGACCCACGTCTGCCTTGGCCTGCCGGCCAGGGAGTTCACTGACACGTCGCGAACGGCCTTATTGCTGCTAAACACAATACTGGGCGGCGGGATGTCTTCGAGACTGTTTCAGCGTTTAAGGGAGGATCTCGGCCTCGCTTACAGTGTCTTTTCATACCTCGATTTCTTTGCAGACAATGGCATTTTCGGAATCTATCTCGGCACAGATAAAAAAAATGTCAAGAAGGCTCTGGCGGCGGTTAAGAAGGAAGTAGACCTTATCACCGGCGGCAAATTATCTAAAAAGGAAATCGAAAAAGCCAAAGAGCAGCT
>CBDVBL010000056.1:0-8971 GCA_965372205.1 uncultured bacterium | reverse complement strand
TTACGAGGGCATCGAGTACCCCATCAAACCCTCCCAGTATGGTTCCGCTACCAAGATGAACCAACTGCGCGACCCATGCATTTACGAGGAAGACGGCCAAGTGCACCTCTTTTACACCATCGCGGGGGAGATGGGCATTGCTTTAGCGGAGATCGAAACAGAAATGAAACCGGATAATGGGAGTCAGGAGTGATCTGCCCCTGTCCTGCCCCCGATTATTGTACCACTATTTGAGTTAGCCTGGCTGTAGCCGTAGCCTAGGTTCTTTATCAGTTAACCATGGCCATAATAAGGGGCGAATTGCACCTAATATAGGCTTTTGGATGGCTGTCTTCCGTTATTTTATCCTGTACTTTCGCTTTATTTCCTTTTCCGCTTTGAGCCAATCACCCAGATCGCTCCCGTGGGTCGCTCCTCTTTGAAGAAACAACTCGTATGCTCGTTGTCTTACTTCCGCAAGGAAGCCCTGCAGGCTGAGTTGCGGCGTTTTCTTATTCGGCTTTTTGGTAGCCGATTTTTCGGTTGCTTTCTTCTTTACGGTTTTCTTTTTCGCAGTCTGTTTTTTCATCACCTTGCCCTCCGTTTCTCTACGCATACGATTGTCCCACGCTGCTATGCCCTCGTCAACATTTTTCGGTGAATACCGAAAGTCAGGTTTGTTTGAGGTCTTATGGCTCCAGAGTCGGCGATGGACCCACTTAAGACTGGACCGATTTATGGGGGCAGGTCACTTAGATATTATTCTCCATGTCAGCCGGTTCGTAATATTCCCGCGGATGCTGGCAGCAGGGGCACTTCTTGGGCGGTTCCTTACCCTCATGCACATAACCGCAGACACTGCATTTCCACTTGATCGGTTTTTCGCGTTTATAGACAGTACCATTCTGTACACGATCGAGCAGTTTCTTGTACCTATCGCGGTGATGCTCTTCAACCTTTGCTATCATCCGGAAAAGGGCCGCAGCCTTCATATTGCCCTCCGCTTCCGCCTCCTTACCGAATTCAGGATACATGGTTATAGTTTCATAGTGCTCACCCTCAATGGCGTCTTTCAAATTAGCAGGCGTATCGCCAATGCCGCCAAGGAGCGCAAACTCGTCCTTTGCGTGACGACGCTCATTTTCAGCTGTTTCTTCCAGTATCTTGGCAATGTAATGGTAGCCTTCTTTCCTGGCGATCTGGGCGAAATATGTATATTTGTTGCGTGCCTGGGATTCGCCTGCGAAAGCTGCTTTCAGATTCTCTTCAGTCTTGCTCATTATGATTCCTTTCTTTTGACCTGCCCCCAATAGTTTTACCACTTTTACGTTAGGCCTGCCAAGAGGAAAGTCAAGTTTGTCTGAGGATTTATAGCTTCGGGAGGGGCAATAGGTCCGCTCCGAAACTGGACCGATTTATGGGGGGGCAGGTCAGGTTTGCCTTCAAGTGAAAGTCAAGCAAATAAGGTAGATATAGTCAGCTTCGAGTCTAAATATCTACGGCGTGCGATAGACCATGGCGTTGATATTCATGCCGGCGCCGACCGAGGCGAAAACGATGATATCGCCTTGTCTCGATTTGTAGTTTTTGAGCTGGCCGTTGACCAGCATATCCAGAAGTGTCGGCAACGTCGCCACCGAGCTGTTGCCCAGCCGGGAGATAATCATCGGCATAACATAAAGCGGGATACTCTTTTCGCCGTATAATCTGTAAATTCGCTTGAGTACCGCCTCATCCATTTTGGCGTTGGCCTGATGGATTAAAACCTTATCGACATTCTCCAGGCCGAGATTGGCTTTTTCGAGGCTTTCTTTAACCACTCCCGGCACGGTACTTAAAGCGTATTGATAGAGCTTGTGACCGTTCATTTTCAAATATAACTCGTTGGATTTCCTGTTAGGGTTGTACGATTCATCCATCCAAAGCATGTAGGCATATTCCAGCGTATCGGAGCGGGTGGCATGGGATAATATGCCGACAGGCTTGCTGCTTGATCTGGCCTCCAGTATCGTCGCCCCGGCGCCATCGGCATAAATCATGCTGTCCCGGTCGTGAGGGTCGGAGATCCGCGACAGGGTCTCGGCCCCGATTACCATCGCCTTTTTGGCGTCACCCGATTTTATATAGTAATTAGCCTGGATCATCGCCTGCAGCCATCCCGGACACCCAAAAGGCAAATCATAGGCTACCGTTTTAGGATTTTTGATTTTTAGTTTATGCTTTACCCTGGCGGCCAAAGTCGGAACAAAATCGGACCGTTTGTTATCGGCTTTGACATCGCCGAAATTGTGCGCCACTATTATATAGTCAAGAGTTTCTTTATCGGTTTTTGATGTTTCCAGCGCCTTTTTCGCGGCAGCAAAAGCGATGTCGGAGGTCACGATGTTATCGGTAACATATCGCCTTTCTATGATCCCGGTTATCTCTTCCAGCTTGCCAGCTATCTCTTCATTGGTTTTGTCGAATCTCTTGCCGTCGGAATCATAGAATTTGTTAACGTGAAAATCGGAATTGGGGACTATTCTTTCGGGAATATAATTGCCGGTGCCTGCGATAACGGAGTAAATTGGTTTATCTTTCATCTATTGTCCTGCCTCCAATAATTGTACCACATTTAAGTTAATCCTGCCATAGCAAAAGCAGGTTTCTTTGTGGTTGGATGAATTCAGGTGCGGGAGGCACATCCTGGGGCGCCGGGTAGCCGCGTCAACCATACGTCAACACTGAATGACATATCTATGGTGCTTTCTGGTGTTCTCTGGTGTCGAAAAGTGAGGGTCAGATTTCCCGTAATTTGATATTCGCCACTGTAATAGACCATCTCGCAACAGGTTGGGAGGAAAGCGGTCGGAGGAATCATAATCCATGCGTTCGGGGTTCGAGCCCTAGCGCTCTGGTATTCGAGCGTTTCTGCCTCGCGTGATGATGAATATTGCCATAGGACAATTCTCTTTATGCCTTCTTTTAGGGGGCAGTCATTTAACTACAACTCTCAAATAATCCAATGAGCGATAGTGCAGAGCTCCTAAAACAATGGGTAGAACGGTCATTTTTTGCTTGACACGATTCTGAGAGCAGATTACTTTTATAATTAGATGCTTTAATTTTGCGGCTTCACGTCTGAGTATGCAGACGACAGAGGGTCTTTCTGAATTAAGATTCAACGGATAGCACACTTTTCCCCCCGGTACTGTCACGTTGCAAGAGGGTGGATTATATCGAATGTTATATGAAATCAGGTTAGCTGTCTCAATGGCTGAGCCCGAAACCGGGAATCATATGTTATCCAGAGTTCATAAGACAGTTATATTCTTATCATCTATCAGGATGGTCTGTTTTTATATTTCGCAGAAAATATTGTTGGGTTGTGAATGGGTAAGGCAATAACTACCTTGGAAAGGGAGAGATTTAGATCAGTTGTTACGTTTTTTAATTTGACGCGCCTAACTAATGCAAAATGTTTTCCATAGCAGGGGAAGAAGAAATGAAAAAAATTAGCTTGATTTGTTTTGCTTTAGTCGTTGTTATTAGCTCAGGCACAGTGCTGGGAGCTACCATTGATGTAACCCAGCCAATTTATTGCACCGACAACAACGAGTATGATCGCAACCCTTCCATCATTTACGATGGCAGCAGCTATTGGCTCTTCTATACCAAAGGGGATGATGTTTCCACCGATGGGGTTCGAGGTCCGGGTTACAATCCAGATGGCGATACCTACGTTGTCTATTACAAGACGGCAGGCTCTATCGTGGACCTTGCCCTCGCATCGGAAACGGAGCTAACTAGTTCTGCTCCACCGAACCGGCCATCCAGTTTTGACCAGAGAGTGGTATCGGCAACCTTGTTCGACGGAGAGATCTACGCATTTGTATCCAGTGGACAGTCGGGTACCGATCGTGGCCTCTATTACTATGTTTACGACGGAATTTCATGGAGCGGGCCATCGACGCTTATCGCCGATGCGGAAGCGCGGGGGGGTCATGTTAATGTCACCAGCGACGTCAATTATATTTATATAGTATGGGAATCTTCTGACGGCAGTTCAGATGGTTATACCTGGGACGGCGTTGATCTTAGCTCCAAAATTGATATCAGTGACGGCAATATGCCGAAGATTACTTTGATGCAGGATAGTGGATTGCCATTGGGAGTATTGTTTGTAGTGAATATCGAGGATGGCACCGGAGATATTGAAATATTCTCGGCCATTACAGCACAAAATCCTCTGTTTAACCCGCATTCTACCGCCATTCCGGGCGGCGGCCTGTATGATCCTTGTATCTTTAATGATGGTACAGATCTCTATGTCATTTCAGCGCCCTGGGTTCCTGATGATCGCCAATACCTTATACAGACCAGATTCGATGGCAATACGTCAACCTGGTCTGACGCAAAGGGCTTATCTCATGGCGGATATGGCGATGTTGAATGGTGGGAATACTGGCCCTGTGGGTACTTTGACGGCGTTGATAAGTACTTCTTTTTGACAACTGAAACAAGCGGTTCATCTTATAGCGACGGGGAAATAGCTATTGTCAAATTGGATTGGGACCTTGCTAATAACCATTACTTCTATATCCAGAATGCAGTTGATCAGGCAGCCGCTGACGATATTATCAACGTGGGGGCCGGGAACTACGAGGAGCAACTGGAAATAGACAAGCCGCTGACGTTATCAGGCTCCGGAAAGGATGTTACTATTGTCCAATCACCTCCCATTCTTACAGAATTTTTTGTCACCGGCTCGAATGAGAACTATCCCGTTGTCTATATTCATGATGAAGAAAATGTGGTCATCCAGAACCTGACCGTTGATGGTTTGGCACGTGGTAACAGCAACTATCGTTTTATCGGCATAGGTTTCTGGAATGCCGGTGGATCCGTAAATGATATCCGTGTTACCGGCGTGCGGGATGATCCTTTCAGCGGTGCTCAGCACGGTGTCGGTGTTTACGCCTACAACAATACCGATGGCCCATATACCATCAATATCGGAGGCGTGAACGTCGATGATTTTCAAAAAACCGCTATGGCGCTGTCAGGAATGGGCTTGACGGTAAACGTTCAGAATTGTGCGACACAGGGAGTCGGTCCTACTGATGTAACTGCGCAGAACGGTATCCAGATCGGCTTCGATGCCACTGGTTCGGTTACAGATTGTGAGGTTTGGGATATTTTCTTCAGCGGCGATACTTGGGCCGCATCGGGTATCTTGATATACTATCCTGGACCGGATATTATCCTTAACGGTAATAACGTGTATAATTGCCAGGGGGCTTTGAACGCATACTTTTCCGATGGCATTTCCATGGCCGGTAATACGTTCGATTTGAACGACTTTGCTTACATATGGGGCGGTGACGGCGGGACTGTTGTCGGCAACTTCTTTACAGGCAATGTAGAAGCTCTATATATCGCCGATGCCACAAACCTGAACTCCAATGGCAATTCATTTGACAACAATGATGTCGCGGTGATCATCGATGGTCTTGCTGACAATATCTTATTTGATGGCAACGATATTATCAACAGCACGACCGCCGCTGTTAGCGTTCAACCATTTGAATTGGATGAGCCCGCGAATGTGGTGTTCAATGGTAATAACATTAGCGGCAATGGATATGGCATAGACAATACGACCACCATAATGGTAGATGCGCGAAGTAACTGGTGGGGCGATGCTTCGGGGCCGGGTACGGGTGTGCGCCTTTCCGGCCTGGCCGATATAAGCCACCCTCAATCCCCCCGAGCTTTCTTTCCTGAAACTGATGATACATACGGTAGAGCCGAGAGATCTTTTTCATTAATCAGAACCATGAAAGAAAATTCAGGGGAAGGTATTGTCACCGATGGATCTGGAGACCCTGTTTCAGCATTAGTTGACTATTCTCCCTGGTGGGGCGAAAACTACGTAGGCGATCCTCATTCTTCACCCTGGAACTGGTATGTAGACAACTCCAATAATTCCACTATCCAGGAGGGGGTTGATATCGTTTCTGAAGATGACATCGTCAACGTGACGGCGGGCGCCTATGAAGAACAGGTCGTCATTGATAAAAACATGTCCGTAATAGGCGCCGGGGCGGGAATGACCGATATTCAATCTCCGGTCACCCTCACTGAGTATTTCACCACCAGTGCGGATAATTACCCGATTGTCCTTATCCGTGACGCAGAAGATGTGAATATTGAAGATTTGACTGTCAACGGTTTGGGTCGAGGAAATACCAACTACCGCTTCGTCGGAATCGGGTTCTGGAATGCTGGCGGATCTGTGGCCAATGTTCATCTGACCGGTGTGCGCGATGATCCCTTCAGTGGCGCGCAACATGGCGTCAGCATTTATACATATAACAATACAGGTGGACCTTACACGATCGACATCACCGATGTGGAAGTTGACGATATGCAGAAAACCGGAATCGCCATGGGGGGCGATGGCCTTGTGTCGAATATTTCAAATTGTACGGTCGCAGGCCAGGGGCCGACTTCCGTCACTGCGCAGAATGGCATTCAGATCGGCTTCGGCGCTGGTGGAGCAGTCACCAACTGCTCTGTCTCGGATTTCGCATATACGGGGGGCGGCTGGGTAGCCAGCGGAATGCTGTTCTATAACGGGACAACGGTTGATGTCACAGGTTCAAATTCGATCTCCAACTGTCAGGGTTGCATCATTTTCCAGGAAACGCAGGGGTCTGTGGATGGTGCCAGCATAACGCCCGGGAGTTTCGATTACGCCGAAGGGATCAGCATCAGGGACTATGGTGCCCTTCTTGGAGGGATTGACGACGAGATTTCATCAAATCCAGTATCGATTATTCCGGAAAACTGGCCGTACTCGGGCGATATATTGCTGACTGTACCTACCAGCGTGACTATTGAAAATACAACTTTAACCGGCGTAGGCTATGTCGGTAGTTATGGTATTGCCGCCTGGTCGCTTGGAGATGATGTTGATGTTGATGTCAGCAATTCGGAAATCACAGGCTGGGAGATTGGCGTCGTTTCCTATGAAGATGGTAGTGCTGTTGACGTAATCGCCACGGATGATAAGATATACGACAATGACACCGGTTTCTGGACGAATGCTGCATCGATCCAGACTGCTGAAGGGAATTGGTGGGGCGCCACCTGCGGACCTTATCATCCCACCGAAAACCAGTACGGTGAAGGCAACGAAGTATCCGATTACGTCGATTTTCAGCCGTGGTGCGATGAAGATTTTTCCAGATGCGATTTCCCTTCAGATCCTGCTGTGGTCTGGGTCGATGTTGACTATACTCCAGCGGGTTACAATGATGGACACGACTGGTGTTATGATGCTTTCGACAAGGTACAGAATGGTATTAGAGCCGTAGCCGACGGCGGTACGGTAAACGTCGCCGCGGGCACATATAGGGAACAGGTGAAAATCGAGGGTAAGAACCTGGAGCTTTCCGGCGCGGGCATAGGTGTAAGCGTTATAGAGGCGGTGGAGTTGGAAGATCGCAATCCATACAGCATCGTTCAATGGACAGGTGATTCCAGAACGATTGACGCCTGCGTTGGTATCGTTGACGCGGGTAACGTCGATATCTCGGGATTCACAGTGGACGGCAGGGAACTCGGGCCTAATAATTTTTATGGCATTCACTTTTTCAACGTCGATGGATCGGTCACAGATTGCAGCATAGAGAATATTACCGATGCCTCGGCCCCGAACAATAGCCGGGTTGTTAGCATCGTGGCCACTCATGGCGTTGACGGTTCCTTCGATGTTAATTTCTCAGACAACATGGTCCCCAACTTCCAGAAGGGTGGGATAGTGATTATGGGACCGGACGGCGTATGCACGTTGAATAACAACGACGTGGATGGTTCAGTCAATCCCATCCTGGCGCCCAACGGTATTCAAGTCTCATACGGCTCTACAGGAAATCTGATGGGAAACGATGTCAGTGGCGTTGGGTACCCGGGAGAAGATTGGGCGGGAACCTGTATTCTCTTGTTCGAGTGTGATGACGTCCTGGTTTCCGGCGGCAATGTAGAGGGTTGCGAGGTCGGTATAGGCCATTCTCAGTGGAACTGGATATATACTCCTGTTGAAACACCAATTATAGTAATTGATGACGTTGCTCTCGACGATAACAAATGGTCCGTCTCAACACATGTTGCGGATGACGGCGTTACCCTTGATCTCGAAGTTATGAACTGCACCATAACAAACGCGCTATATATCGGTGTTGAACTCTGGGGCAGCGACGTAGATCCTTGGGGAGGCGATTACTATAGCGGCTGGACGAATGGGACATTGAACGCGAATATCCACGATAACCATATTACAAATTGTGCAGTTGCTATAGAGGAATACATTGAACTCGTCGAGGGGAATACTGTTAATTGCTCGGCTAACCGTAACGATTTTTCCGGATATACAGAGTATGGCGTTTACAACAACTTTGAAAATATGTTTGATGCGATGCAATGCTACTGGGGCGATGCCGCCGGCCCCATGTCTATCGGCGAACCGGAAGATGATGAGTCAATGATATTGCTGACATTACCGTATGCGCCATCGGATGTTGACCTCTCAGAAAATCCATCTTTCACAATCAAACGGTCAGCGGATGATGGACTCGCGTTGGATGGAGTTACTCCCAATGTTGACTACTCGCCGTGGTGGGGTGAAGACTATGTTGATGATGATCACAGTTCTATATGGGACTGGTACGTAGACGCATCAAACTCCTCGAGTATTCAGGAAGGAATAGACCTGGCTTTCGCCAGCGATACGGTATTCGCTACGCCGGCAGTCTATTCTGGCGAGGGTAATAGAAATATAGATTTCTACGGCAAGGATATTGTGTTAACGTCATCAGAGAGTCCGGAAAATACGATTATTGATTGCGAACTGGCTGGCCGAGCCTTTTGTTTCCAGAGCGGAGAAACTGAAAATGCCGTCGTTAACGGATTCACGATAATGAACGGGTCTCCGCCGGCATCCGGAGGC
>CBDVBL010000055.1:0-9078 GCA_965372205.1 uncultured bacterium | reverse complement strand
TCCCCTCTTAAAGCCAACAGCTCGTGGTTTCCCAGGATGTAGTGAACTGCTCCTCCATTCTCTCTTGCTTCGGATTCCAGTCTATAGATCTACCACAAACACTCGGTTACCCTGGCTCCCCGGTCGAAGACATCACCAAGGATAACCAGGTGGCCGTCCGCCCAACTCCAATGGCGTTCCAGGTCGATTACACCGCTCTTTGTGAGAATATCCACCAGATGATCAAATTCTCCATGAATATCGCTAACAGCAAGGATCTTTGAGGCGTGCTCGATAACCTGTGGTTGAGCAACAGCAGTATTTACCGGAATGATATACTCAACGGCATTATCCAGGCAGAAGCCATGAAAGCGAAGAGTATCTTTTACCTGAAAAGTTCTTTTCTCCATGCTTCCATTACATAAATAGAACACTATGGCCGATGAATCTGTTTGCCAGAAAACATGCGGCCCGTCGCGCAGGGGATCTTCAAAATGAATAGAGTCTGCAGCCGCGCCGTTATGTTTATCATTGTCGCCTGTTATCCGATTCTTTTGAAGCCTGTCATCGTACTGAGATGGCATCAGCAGAATGATTATTGAAAGAGTTAATTTAATTATCATGAATTCTCCGCCTGTGTTTTTAAGACTCTGTATTTTTGTCTGCAGGTCTATATTGATCCGGAGTGTTGTGAAGGCTCATACATTTGTGATAATTATATTATTCATTTTTGCGTCGGCTCTTATTCCTATCCGCGTGTAAAGCTGCCACCAGCCGCTCCGGTGTAACCGGTAATTCCTCGATGCGAACGCCGGTGGCATCGTAGATAGCATTGAGGATTGAAGGGATAACGGGCATGATTGCACCCTCGCCAACCTCCTTTGCACCATACGGGCCGTGAGGTTCGTCGGATTCGATGATGATAGTTTCCAGTGGGGGCATATCCAGAGCGGTGGGAATTTTGTATTCAGCGAGATTGGCGTTTATGATGCGTCCCTTTTTGTCGTAAATTATCTGCTCCATTAGCGCCTCTCCCATCCCCATCATCATGGAACCCTGCATCTGGCCCTCGACTTGTGTCGGGTTGATCGCAAAGCCGCAATCGTGAGCGCCGGTGATATGTTCTACCGTCACCTCGCCGGTTTCGAGGTCCACGGAAACCTCGGCCACCTGCGCCGAACAGCCGAAGGCGGGGGAGGTGCCTACCGCGGCTCCCTTGAATGAACCTCCCAGAGGTGGCGGGCGGTATTTGCCCATTCCCACAATGGACCCGCACTCGAGAAAGGCAATACGGCTTGCCTCTCCGAAGGTCAACTGAGGCCCTTCCGGTAAATCCATGAAACCCTTGTGTTCTTGAAGGTACTCTTTGCGCAATTCAGAGAAATCTATTTCACCGGACAATGAGATAACCCGATTATCCTTAAGATCGAGAGTTTCGGGAGGTACGCCCACGCACCCGGCCACAGCGTTTATGATCTGCCGTTTCACGTCCCGCGCCGCCTCCCGGCAGGCATGGCCGGTCATAAGCGTGGTGCGGCTTGAGTAGGCGCCCAAATCCACACTGAGACTGGAATCACCGGAAGCTACCTTTACGCTATCGATATCGAGGCCCAACTCTTCAGCAGTGATCATGGCAAGCATTGTGTCCGAGCCCTGTCCGATATCGGCAGCTCCGGAAAGAACGGTCACGCCGCCGCCCACCTCATCGACTTTTGTCAGAACGGTGCAATGGTAGGTTCGGGAGCGATAGATAGAATATCCCGCGCCGGAGACGAAGAAGCCGCAGGCAGCCCCGATTCCCTTCCCTTTGGCGCTGGTTTTTCCCTTCAGGGATCGCTTCTTCTTCCAGGCCGCTGAATCTCGAACCGCTTCGAGGGCTTCACGCATGCCGAAGCTGCTAACAAATAGCTCATTGCAGGTCGTCTCACCGGTTTCCATTACGTTTTTCAATCGTAGCTCTATAGGATCCATGCCCAATTCCTCGGCGATACGATCGAGCTGCACCTCAAATAGAGCCCGGGCTATAACAGCTCCGTGACCTCGCTGGGCGCCGCAGGCCGGCTTGTTGGTGACAACCCGGTAGCCGTCGTATTTCATATTCTTTAATCTGTAAGGCCCTCCCAGCAGGGACCCGGCATAGTAGATGGTGACAATGCCGAAACTGGCATAGGCTCCCCCATCCAGGAGGCAATTGTGTTCGAGAAAGGCGAGCGTGCCGTCCTTCTTCACTCCTGTCGTCATGGTGTGGAAGAACTGGTGCCGCGCTCGCGAATGGAGAAAAACCTGCTCGCGATCTAACGTAATCTTCACCGGTCTGCCGGTCTTCAGAGCCAGAAGACTTGTGGCTAATTCCGCAGTGGAACAGGAGGCCTTTGGCCCGAAACCTCCGCCTACGGTAGGCTTGATTACCCGCACCTTGTGCAGAGGGAGCCGAAGGGCCAACGCCAGCGTGCGCTGAACATAATGAGGGGCCTGCGTGGAACTCCACATGGTCAGGTTACCATGAGAGTCAACTTCGGCCATCACGCTCTGCGGCTCCATGAAAGCCGCATCCTGCATCTTACTGGTTAAACGGTCGGTGCGTACGATGTGAGATTGTCGGCGACCCTCCTCTATGTCTCCGAAATTCCAGTGCACCTGAGCACAAATATTATTTTTATACACCTCATGAAGCTGTGGCTGCCCTTCATCCATAGCTGTCAGACCATCCAGCACGACTGGCAACTCCTCGAAATCCACTTTTATCAGGCTGACCGCCTCCAGCGCTGTATCGTGATCAACGGCGGCTACGGCAGCGATCTCGTCACCAACATAACGCACCCTATCATGACAGAAGATGGTTTCATCATAGCGAGCCGGGCTGACCCCGTAAGGCGTTGTACCTGCCTCGCGGTGAGTTACAATGGCCTTTACACCGGGGAGACGCTCGGCGCGGGATGTGTCTATATTGAGTATTCGGGCATGGGCCAACGGGCTGTGCAGGATGGCGGCGTGCAACATTCCGGGGCGCTTCAGATCGTCGGTGTAGAGCGCCTTTCCCGAGGCCTTATCCATGGCATCCACGCGAGGAACTCGCGTATTCAATATGCGATACTTATTCATGATTCTTCCCCGGTGGCTGACTGGATTGCCTCAACGATTTTCTGGTAGCCCGTGCATCGGCAAAGGTTACCTGAAATTGCCTTGCGGATTTCCTGCTCGCCGGGATGAGAATTGCGACGCATTAGTTCGGTGGCCGTCATTAACATACCCGGTGTGCAAAAACCACATTGAATTGCGCCAAGCTCAACGAAGGATCGTTGGAGGCGATTGGGTTTGCCATTTTCTGCCAATCCTTCTACGGTCTCAACTGAACGACCATCCACCTGAATGGCCAGCGTGAGGCAACTGAGAGTTGCCACTCCCTCAACGAGGACTGTGCAGGCCCCGCAATCGCCTATTCCGCAGCCCTTCTTGGTGCCGATCAGGCCGAGATCATCGCGCAACAGCTCAAGTAGCGTCCGGCGCGGTTCGATGGCTACTTCGTGCTTAACGTCGTTGACGGTCAGCGATATTATCTTTTTCATCTATCTCCTCCGGCCCGCTGAACAGCTGCCTTCAGGAGTCGCCTGGTGAGTACTTCAACCATTTGTACGCGGTACCAGGCTGAGCCGCGGTGGTCATCGATAGGGCGGGCGTCTTCGCTGGCCGCACGGGCCGCTATTGAGAGGACCTCATCGTTGGGTACTTTTCCTACGAGAGCCTCTCTTGCCGTCTCAGCCAGGATGGGGATCGGCCCTACCGCTCCGAGGGCGATGCGCACATCCGCTACCGGGCCGCCGGGTTCCTCCAGGGATATCCAGACGGCTACGCCAACCGTTGAAATCTCAAGCGCCTTTCGGTTCGCCAGCTTGTAGTAGACACTTGCCGAATGAGGTGACATTGGCGGATAAGTAACGGCCGTTAATATTTCATCCGGCTTGATGATTGAGATACCGGGCCCCTGAGGGAAGTCCCTGGCAGGAACAGAACGCATTCCGGATGTTCCTTGTAGCGATAAAGTTCCCCCGAGAGCTACAGTCGGTATGGCCATATCGGCCGCGGGGCGAGCATTGGCGATATTTCCGCCCAGTGTGGCCAGGTTGCGCACGAGGGGGCTTCCCAGACTATCGGCGCCCTCGGCTAAGCCCGTCCACCCGCTGCGGATCTCTCCGGAACGTTCTATTTCGCTTATTGTCGTCATGGCGCCTACACGCAGGCTGCCGTCTTTCAGCTTCTCGATGCCTTTTAATTTTCTGAGCTTATGTAATGTGATGAGGTAAGCGGGAGATTCAAACCCTGTATCCCGCAATGCACCGCGAAGTGAACCGTTGGGCTCCATCAATGGATCGGATTCCCATAGCCTGCAATCGATCGTCGATTGAACCGCGCCTTCCGGGTGGGTGAGGCACCCGTCGCATCGTGGAACATGCTGAGAGATAATCGGAGCCCGAAGGTCTACAAGAAGATCAGTGCCCCCGGCCAGGAGACGCACTCCCTTAGCGCCATTCTCTTTCAACATGGCGCAAGCCTCTTGTATTGTCTCAGGCACCAGCACATCGAAACGAGGCAGGTTCATCGCATTATTCTTTCGCTAAGGTAGACTGCCTATTGACGTTTCTCTGTTGTTCTCGAAAAGCATCCATTGAGGTTACCTGTGAAGAACTCAAATCCGGATTGCCGTTTTTCATTTCGGAAACGGAGGTGACCAACAACACAATCTCAAATTCACAAAAGGACGAACGCAAAAAAAAGAGCTCTTTCTTCTGATTTAAGAATATTAGACTAACAGGACATTTCTGCAATAAAAATCTAAGGTCGCATTTCGTTGCCGAAGGAAATTCAGTGTTTCAGAAGTCAATCTGGGACGAGCTGCCGGTTTTTCTGCTCATTGAAACGCTGAAAAGTTCAAGGTCGGAGCCTGCACCCTAATTCGGATTTGCTCTTGTTGGAAGAGCAATTTTCGATTTCAGGGAGGGTATGATCGGCGAGTTGTCGGCGCCGTCGATCGGCGGCGATCTCCGCAATCCCGGGCAGTCAACGCATCCGCTTGCCGCAGCCGTTCCCCTGTAAGCGCCGATTTCGGTGATGACGTCGCTTAACTCGCTGGCGACACAATTGCCATTGGGATCGGCCTCCGGGGCAAATTCGCCATGAGGGGGGCATTCACAAATGTAATACGGCGGGTTAGAACCCCTGTAGACCGCGATCATAACGATCACATCGCTTAACTCAACAGGGATGCCGTTGTGATCAGTGTCTCCGGGGATATAGGAACAGTCGGAAGGATTCGCATAAATAGTAAAGGCGGCATCGGAAATATCCTCGCCGGTGTTTGCCCCGGCATCATGTGCGACGATTTTTACCCAGGCGTCTTCTGTTGGAGTGGGTGGAATATTCCAGAGGTAACTGCCGTCGTTGGTTTCTCCGGCGGAAATTAGCTCAAAGGGGCCGTTAGAACCGGAGGTTGAATAATATAGATCGATCGAGGTAACTCCGATATTGTCGTCGGCCGTCCACGAGATAATCCGGTTTGAATAGACAGGCCAGTTTTCGCCGCCGTTGGGGGCGATAACAGTTACTGTCGGAGGTTCGTTATCCGGTTCCGATTCTCCAAACTGGAAGTCAATAACCCGATCCGTGAAGATATCAATATCGTATAGCGTCGAGTCGGGATAACCGTAGACAGGGTCGGGGTCGAAAGTCAGATCGTAAGTGTCGGGCTTCAAAATCATCTCGTAATAGCCTGCCGGATCGGTCTCGTTTCCGGGAGTGAAAGCTTCCTCCTGAGTCGAACTCTCGACGGCGGTTATCCTCACGTCGGGAATGGGATTGCCGGTATGACCGGTTACAATGCCTGAAACCACCATTCCGGTATCAAGAGTTACTTCAATGTAAGTATCCACGTTTAGGGAATAATCCGGGAAGAGCGCGGCGGCCAGGCGGAGTATTTTGGGCGGTTTTATTTCCAGATTATAAGTCCCGGGAGCAACAACTGTCGCAAATTCGCCGTTGCTGTCGGTGTAGTCGCCCACCAGAGGCACATCGGTAGTATCTGAGAGGTCTATGGCATCGATATCCACGCCTTCCACGCCGACCTGATCGTTGTTCTGAACCAGGCCCCAGAGAAGAACTCCATACGGCAAAGTAACATCAATAACAACATCACCGACAATAATCTGGTCCTCCAGATAAACAGGGGCCAGATACGGGGGAATAACCGGTGGTTTAAATGCGATATCATAAATGCCTAATGGTATGACAAGCTGGTAAACCCCCGAATTATCGGTATTATCACGAGGTGTAAAAAGCTTTTCTTCAGTGGCGGGATCTATGACGTCGAGATCAACATCGCCTACTACGAACGCCTCCGGATCGCTTACAGTGCCGGTCAGCAGGTGGCCGGCCTCCAGATTGAAATTGAGAAGAAAATCCCCGAAGACAATGATATCGTATTCGATTGCGGGGACCAGTCTATCGCTAATCTGGGGCACGATATTTATATCATAATTGCCGGCGGGCACGATTACCCGGTAGTTGCCTGATTCATCGGTATCGTCTCCCGGCGTATAGAGTTCTTCTCCGGTATCGCTGTTTTCGACATCGATATCGGCGTCTGCCACACCGGAACCGGTCGGACCGCTGACATTTCCGTAAACCTGATAACCGGTCTCCAGAGAGAAATCGAGGGTAATATCGCCGAGAACTGAAACGTTGTAAGCTATTGCCGGCGCCAGGTTAAAGCCCTCCGGCGGTTCCACTGATATGTCAAAGGCGCCGGGAGGCACAGTTATATGATAGAATCCTTCCGTATCGGTATTATCTCCCTGCATATAGATTTTTTCGCCGGTTTCACTGTCCTCGGCATCGAGGTCTGCTCCTGCTACAGGGCCTCCCGGACCGGTTACAGTGCCGGAAACGAAATAGCCGCCCTCGAGTATTACATCTATGGTTGTATCAGCGGTGATCTCCACATATGACAGTTCGACGGGAACGTACCTCTCGCCGAGAACCGGCCGATATACGATCCGGTAAATGCCGTCGGGCACAAAGATGTCATAATAGCCTTCGGAATCTGTATTATCCCCCGAGATATCAAGCTGATCGCCTGTGAACTGGTCGTATACGTTAAGATCGATATCCGGTATCCCGATCCCTAAAGTGTCTCGAACAAAGCCATCAATCTTATTCCCGTATTGTAAGGCAACATCCAGGTTAACGTCGTCCTGCACGACTACTCCCACCACAAGTTTTGAGCGCAATCCGGACTCAGGAGGAGGCTGGAAATCGACATCATAAGTGCCTGCGGGCACGTCCGGAATCGAGTAGTCCCCATCCGCGTTGGTTATATCGTTTGCGCCGCCAACCGGATTGCCCATAAAATATACCTGGACTTCAACTAATTCGACGGGGTCGCCGGTTATGTCCTCTGTCACTGTCCCGGAGATAGTGTAAAAATCCTGGCCACCGGCCATCTGTGCCCCCATGACTAATCCCGCAAATATGATAAAGAACGCGGAAATAAAATTGCGATTCATTTGTGCCTCCAGAACCTACTACAACGTCGAAGATATCATCTAATAAGCAACATCCGGCGAGTTTGCTCGCCGTGAGAAGTTCTCAATTGATAGAAGTATATGCCGCTGGCCACGGGTTGGCCCCGGCTATCTTTTCCATCCCAATCGATCCTGTGGTATCCGGTACTTTGAGAATCGTGGGCATACTCTTTCACCCGCTGGCCGAGCTGGTTGAAAATTACCAGTTCTACCTCAACGCCCTCGAAAAGAACATATGAGATGGATGTGAAATCGTTAAAGGGATTTGGAAAATTCTGTTTCAAAACAAAATTCGAAGGTAGAGGATCTGAACCTGCTTTCAATATGAAAGCCTCGGAAGTATCAGTTGCCACAGTGTATCCGCTCAGAACCTGGGATTCAAATGGCGAATCCGGTGGAGGCGTCAATTCGATCTCATAATTTCCGGCGGGGATTGTTATCAAAGCAACGCCATCGCCGTCAGTATCGTCGTGAGGAGTAAAAAGCTCCTCTCCACTGCTCTCCGAGATGAAATCAAAATCAGCATCCTCTACCGGTAGCCCGTTGCTGTCGAATACGGTACCGGTGAATATCAAGCCCGAATCCAGCGCCAGGTCGTTCCATGTTGTATCCGTTTCAATTGCGATCTCAACCATTCTTACGCCCATATGTCTGCTTCCGCGAACAGGAGCGAACTCCACATCGAATATACCGACAGGAACAGCCAGATCATAATAACCGGCGCTGTCCGTCTGATTATCGGATACTGAAACCTTATCTCCAGTTACACTACTGAAAAAATAAATATCGATATCAAATAAACCGATGCCCGATATGTCGGTTACTCTTCCGGCAAGGCTGACTCGATCCGTTTCACGAAGTGTAAAATCGAAGGTGGTATCGCTGGCTATCGATACGCCGGTAAGTACAGTCCGTTCAAAAAAGGAACCGGGAGGGGGCTGTACCCTGACGGTATACGTATCCGGCAAAACCGCAACCGTCGTGAAACCGTCGCTGTCGGTTTTATCATGAGGTGTAAATATCTTTATGCCGGTGCTTTCCTGGATAAAATCGAGATCGGCTCTCGGGATCGGAGCGCCCGTGGAATCATGTACAAAAGCAGAGACGAGCCAGCCGCTTTCGAGAGCTTGATTGCGGATAACATCATTCTCTATGATGAAGCTGTCCGCCACCGCTCCAACCACTCGACTGCCGAATGGCGGCTCAAACCGCAAACTGTAAAGGCCCGAAGGGACAGCTACGTTGTATGCGCCTGATGTATCGGTTTTATTATTAGCCACATAGAGCTTTTCGCCGGTGGCCTGGTCTCTGAGATCAACGCTGATATCGGCTAATCCCCGACCGCTATTATCGGTGACAATTCCACTCAATAGATTGCCTGCCGCCAGAACGACATCGATTGTTCTATCGGATGGAACGCTCACTGAATCCAGCTGGAGACCGACCCAGCGGCTGCCCGCGGGGGGCTGGAAGCGGAGTCGATAGTCAGCCGGGGGGACGACTATCCAATAGGCTCCGTTGGTGC
>CBDVBL010000054.1:0-9097 GCA_965372205.1 uncultured bacterium | reverse complement strand
GCCCCCACGGCCAGACCCCGGTATGCTGTATGCTCTGTATGTCGGGATTGGGAACCTGGCCTGAGAATTGACGAATCTGTGTCAGGAAACGTTCCCGGCCGTCGGGATTTTGCATGGGATCTATCACCACCACGAGATTATCGAGTAAGAACCTGGTGTCATCATCCGCTCCGGCCACCAACTGGTAGGCCACCGCGATGGCGGCGTCGGTGGAGGAAAGCTCGTCGCCATGGATACCGTAACCGGCCCAGACAACGGCGGGAAGATCATCGAGCAACCTTTCAGCCTCACTTTTGGATTTCAGTTTTCTCGGATCGGAAATAAGCCCGAGCCCGTCTTTGATAGATGAAATATTGGCCATGTTTTCTTCCGATGTCACCAGGAGGTAATAGAGCGTGTGTCCCTCGTAAGTCTCTCCGTATTCATACAGTTGGGCTTTACCCGACGATTCGGCCAGAAGCTTCAGGTAGCCCGCCATCCGGGCATGGCTGGACGGTTTCGATCCCAGATGAAATCCAAGATAATCCGATGGTTTCGGGATCTCCTGGTCATACTGACTCGAGGCAAAATATGGCCCCGATGGCGACGATGCCGGATCAACATCGGCCCCGGCGGGGGAGACTATAAAGGCAACCCATACGACGAAAACCAGCGATTTGATAATGGCGGTGAACGATTTCATCCTTTTCCTCCTCTTCATGACTAACATTGTCCACATGATAAGGTTATAAAGAGAAATCTTCAACACCTAAAGTTTGAGGTCGGCAAATAATCAAGACCGCAAGGATTTCAATCTATCTCTTTCTCTTCTCAGAATAATCTTGCGACTCTGAATATTTCTATTGCGATTCCGATCTGAAATTGGTAATAGAAGAACGCACTGACGGAGAAATCAAAACGGGACAAACGAGGAAAAACATGAACAAGCCGTTAAGCTGGGAAGAATATTTCATGACGCTGGCCCTGGTGGCCTCGCTCAAATCCAAGGACCCCAGCACCCAGGTCGGGGCGGTCATAATAGACAATAAAACGCGAAAACTGGTGAGTTCCGGCTATAACGGTTTCCCCCGGTATATCGATGACGATCAGATTCCCCAGACCAGGCCGGAAAAATATCTCTACGTGGTGCACGCCGAGCTCAACGCCATCCTCCACGCGCAAAGGGAACTTGCCAATTGCGGCCTTTACGCCACCGTTTTCCCCTGCTCAGAGTGCATGAAGGCAATTATTCAAACCGGCATTAAGCAGGTGGTCTATCTAAATGATTTAAACGGTGAAGCCTGGGAGGAATCCAAAAAGGCAACCCTCAAGATGGCTCAACTGGCCGGGGTAAAGGTCAGCAGATTCGAGACGGATAACGAAATAATAAATTTCCTGCGTTCCAGGGTGAAGATCAGAGAAGATTAGAGAATTTACCGGGAATACACGCGTTTCCGCCGTTTTTACCTAAAAATCTTTTTGATACATTATCTTTCCACCGACTATCGTGTATAAAACCTCGGTATCCAGAATCTCCTCATCGGGAATGGTCATGATATCTACGGATAGGACGGTGATATCGGCCAGCTTCCCGACTGATATTGAGCCTTTGATATCTTCCTCGAAGGCCGCATAGGCGTTGTTTATAGTATAGGATCGCAAAGCCTCACGGCGAGTCATCCTCTGATCGGGATAAAATATCGTGCCATCCGGTAATCTTCGTGTAATGGATGCATAGAAACCGGTCAAAGGATTCACGTCCTCCACAGGTGCATCGGTTCCATTAGCCACTACAGCGCCGGATTTCATCAGCTTCTGCCAGACATAAGCGCCTTCACTGGCCCTTTCATCTCCCAACCGCTTAATCACCCATGGCCCGTCCGAGATGGCATGACTGCCCTGCATGGACGCTATAACGCCCATCTCACTGAAGCGCGGAATATCATCGGGATTCAGGTGCTGAGCATGCTCGATGCGCCAGCGAAGATCGTCTTTTTCTGGGTGAGTTTTAAACGTTTCCTCGTAGATGTTCAATGTCTCCCGGTTGCCCCGATCGCCGATGGCGTGCGTACACAATTGAAAATCGTTTTCTAAAGCGATTCGAGCGGTCTCCCTGATATCCTCGATTGTTTCCGTATTCAGACCGGTGCTGTTGGGAAGATCATCGTATGGCTCTAACAGCCAGGCGCCATGGGAGCCCAGGGCACCGTCGATAGAGCGTTTTATTCCCCCCACAGTCAAACGTTCATCCCCCATGCCGACTAACATGTACCGGGGAAGATGTTTTTTCAATTGCTCATTATCCTCTCCGATCATAACCCAGAGCCGAATTCCAAGCATACTTTCTGTGACCAGTTCTTTGTATAGATCGATAGTCTTGAATAACACCCCGGCATCATGGAAAGTAGTGATTCCATTAGACAGGCATTTCTGGACAGCCAGCTCAATTACCCGACGTCTCTCGGCCTCGATCTGTTCAGGAGTGCGTGTCCCCTCGGATTTGTTAAATGCCCCATACAAGGAATCCATCGCCGTCTCTCGAAAGACGCCGATAGGATTACCGGCGGAATCCCTGACAATCTCTCCACCTTCGGGATCGGGAGTTTCTCGTGTGATTCCTGCCATTTCCATGGCTTTCGCGTTAGCGATATAAGAATGCCCGCTGGCATGGGACAACAGGACCGGATTATCGGGGGTTATTTTGCTCAAAGCGTCGTGAAATGGAAGACCGTCAACATTCGGCGTTGGTATTTCATTCCATTTTTCCTGATGCCAGCCTTTGGCCAGAATCCATTCTCCCGGCTGGGCCTCATCCGCGGCTTCCGCGACTATTCCAACAATTTCATCCCAATTCTGAGCCGATGATAAGTCCGGTCTCATCAGGGAATATCCGAGGCTCATGAAATGCGCATGACCCTCGATAAAACCGGGTATGGCCAATCTGTCCTTCAAATCGATGACGTTCGTTTTTTGATCCACGTATTGGCGAATTTCGCTGGATTTGCCTACGGCCACAATGATATCACCCCGAATTGCCACCGCTTCCGCTTCCGGCCTGTCATCGTCAACCGTGACGATTTTTCCGTTAAGTAAAACCATATCGGCCGCTTCCGGCCGCCGGACGCAGGAGGTAAAAACAACTGCCGCTAACATAAAGATCAGGATCGTTAGAACTGGAAATGATCTGGGGAATCCTGTCATTGACATTTCAATACTCCTTCCACCGATATTTAAGGATCAAAATCCATTTCAGTGAATCGCGTTCGGGTTAAGATATGCAAGGATCTTTTAGCCGTGTCAACTTCAAATACGTCTCGGTTTCTCAAAAGCGTATTCCATCCAATTGAGCCTACTAAATATCATCAGTCCCTTTTGAAAATTAATATTTTTCCGATAGAACAACAATAGAGACTTTATGACGGGATTGATATGCGGTTTATACATTCTGCAAGCACAACAATAATTCTCAAGGCCGTGGCTCTGATCGGGGGCCTTGGCACGTCAGTAATCGTCAGTAGAATACTGGGACCGGAAGGAAGAGGAATTTACGGTCTTATCATGACAGTTATCGTCCTATCGGCCAGCTTCGGAGTCTTCGGATTCGGCGCGGCCAATACCTACTTTATCGCAAAGGACAGAAATAGTGCGAGGGCGCTCGGGATGCAATCGATCGTCGTCGGCCTATTGGGTTCAATGATATGCGGTCTGGTTTTTTACCTTATCTATACTTACCAGCCTGGAATAGTATCCGGGGTCAATGGCATTCTTTTCGCTGTAACGCTTCTGATGCTGCCTCTGTTTTTGTGGGGAAATCTGCTTTCGCAGGCATTTCTGGGATTAGGCAGGATCATCGCCTATAACATCTTCAACGCCGGCCAGCGAATTATCTTTCTGGGGGCCGCACTTTTTATGCTGATCGTGCTCCATCATGATATCGAAACCTATATGATTTCAGTTATTGCAGGTATTGCAATGCTGGTAGGTCTTTATGTTCTCTGGTATTTCCGAGTTTCGCCGGAAAGTAAATCTATTGACTTAAAGCTGGTTTCGAAATCGTTTTTCTACGGGAGCAGACCATATATCGCTACCATTTTCGCATTGGCTACCCTGCGCTCCGGAATCTTCTTCGTCAATCATTTTAGAGGGATATCGGAGGCCGGTCTATTCTCAGTCGCCCAGCAGATTTCGGAGCTTTTGATTATTATTCCGTCGGTCCTCGGAGGGATTCTCTTCCCCCGTGTAGCCAGCGGCGATTCCAGGGACCTCACGGCCAGAGTCCTGAGGACGATGAATGCCATCCTTCTGCCGTCGGTTATCTTGATCGCGGCAACAGCTAAACCTATCATAAATGTCTTGTTCGGCTCGGAATTCCTGCCCTCAGCGGGAGCCCTACTGATAATGCTGCCTGGAGCGTTTTTACTTGGCCTGGAGGTAATCATCTCTGGAGATATCGCCGGTCGCGGCTATCCCTGGCCGGCCGCTTTGATATGGATTCCCGTATTCATTTTAAACTGTATCGGATATATGCTCTTGATACCGAGATACGGTATTAACGGGGCCGCTCTGTCAACATCCCTATCATTCATCCTGGTTTCTCTATACATGACCTTCTATCTAAGAAAAACCGCCGGTTTCCGATTATCTGAACTTTTCATTCCGCGAAAAGAAGACTTTGTGACTATCCTATCGACAATAAAAAATTCCGGATCTAAGAAAATAAACCAGAGCCAACCAACTGCAGGGCAACCTGATGTAATTGGTCAGCAGCAAGAATACGTTACACGTCGCTGATATGGAAAGTAAGTGTAAATACACAAAGGATGTTGGATTAGCGAAGGTGGTTATCGGAACCACGACTCCCGAATATAACAATGATCCCCCGTTCCATCCCGATACCAGCTACCCTGAACTACCGTATAATGAATATTCGGTACGCCCAAACCATCCGTACAGCCTGTTACGAGACCTGTTGCATCGAATTGGATATGACCGCGAGCGCTACGGCACATCGCGATGGAATCCGCTTGGAACGATCATAAATCCCGGACAGACCGTTTTACTAAAGCCTAATTTCGTCTTGAGCTTCAATGCCGGCGGCCATGACTTATTCTCAGTTGTTACACATCCGTCGATATTAAGAGCTTTGATTGATTACGTCTTCATCGCGCTGAAAGGAACCGGCCGCATAATCATAGCCGATGCTCCCCAGATGGATTGTAATTGGGATCAACTGATGGGCGCTCTGCAGCTGGACTCTATCCAATCGTTCTATCACAAAAAATTCGGGTTTGATATCGAGGTTTATGATCTGAGAAATTTCGCCTTGAAAGATCCCACCATTCCCGCATACTCGTCCAACAGAGAATACCGACCCGGCGATCCGCTCGGCAGCGTAATCATCGATCTCGGAGAGCGGAGCAGGTTTTACGGTCTTCCGTGCCATGATTATTATGGCGCCGACTATAACAGAAGCGAAACCATAAAACATCATAGTGGGGCCATTCATGAATACTGCGTATCCAGAACTGTTTTATCCGCCGATGTTTTCATTTCTGTCCCGAAGATGAAGGTTCACAAAAAAGTCGGTGTTACTTTAAATTTGAAAGGCCTGGTTGGAATAAATACAAACAAGAATTATCTGATCCATTACCGGCTGGGAACTCCGGATAGCGGCGGCGACCAGCTTTCCGATAATCAACCCAAAGCGGATCGGCTATTCACAAAAGCCCGGCGATGGCTTTACGATCACGCCATGGCCAGGCAGGATCGCTGGGGAGATCTGGCTTATAAAACTTCGCTGGCGCTTTATCGCAATCTTATCAAACCTGTTCGCGGCATATCGGAGGAAACCTTGATCCGCGACGCCGGAAACTGGCACGGCAACGATTCGGCCTGGCGGATGACTTCTGATCTGGCCAGGATCATAACTTTCGCTGATTCTGAGGGGAAAATTCATGATACCGCTCAAAGAGGGTTTTTTTGTGTTGTCGATGGCATAATCGGAGGCGAGGACAACGGCCCTCTTTCTCCGACGGCTAAGGCATGCGGATGCCTGGTCGCCGGGGAGAATCCTCTGGCTGTGGATCTGGTGACAACCAGGCTGATGGGATTCGATATACGCAAGCTAAGGCAATTTGATTTGATGAATGATGGCAGTCCGCATTACACTTCGCCCGACAAGATAGAAGTCCTGATGGATGAGAAAAAACTCTCGGCTGAAGAGCTATTCGATCCCCGGAATAAAGACCCAATGTTCGGCTTCAAGCCGCATCCGGGGTGGGCGGGATACATAGAGGTTTAAGATAATTGAGCCATCCTACTCCGGAAACTGCATTTCATATATTTCGGCGGCTCTCTCCTCCCAGATCCGCCAACTTCCGCCCTCGCACCACTTCACCAGGGTGCCGTCGTGGAAATACATCCAGTATGGCGTCGGTTGGGTGTGATTCGGCTTATACAGTTCGTATTCCCAGACCTCAACTACCTGCCCGTATCTGTTCGTCAACGATTCACGAACCGTAGCCGGCTCGTCGAGAACCGACATAACATCGGCCTTCGACATCTCCAGATGGACTTTCAAAAGTTGCCTGGTCGAATAGCTGGTGCAGCTCATTATCAGAACACTCAATACAAGAATAGCCGTTTTGATTTTGACATCGGTAATACTCATGGATCATATCCTCCCTTGATGAATATTACGCATCAACTATAAGAAGCGTTCCGTCATAGGTTCCACGACAGAGGCGGGTGCCGGGTCATGCGACCCGACACCGCTTAATGATTCAATTTAGCTGCCTGCGGTTAGCGTATCCTCTTCAAGTACCTGAAGAAATCCGAATCGGTGGTCAGAATCAGCCAGGATTCTTTGCCTATAGCCTCAGGGTATGACTCAAGGGCCTTCAAGAATGAATAGAACTCAGGATCCTTGTTATAAGCGTTGGCATAAATCCTGGTTGACTGCCCGTCGGCCTTGCCCTTGATCTCCTGTGCCGTCCTGTAAGCCTCGGATGTAATCTTCTGAAGATCCCTTTTCATATCTCCCAGGATCTTGGAGCGCTCACCCCGACCCTCGGAGCGGTATTCCTCGGCAATCCGCTCTCTCTCGGCGATCATTCTCGAGAAAACCTTTTCCCGGACGCTCTCGACATAATTGATATGCTTCACCCGAACATCGATCAGCTCGATCCCGTACTCGGGGGTCATCTCTATGGCTTTTTCGAGGATCTCACGAGTGAGTTGCTCCCGACCCTTCTTGATCTCCAGCACCTCTCTCTCGATCTCCTCCCCCTCCGATTGCACCAGAGGCTGGTTGGAGTTCCTGACCACCTCGATTAAGAGTTGTTCGGTTACGATGTCTCGCACAGCGGCATCGATAACGTTGTCCAGTCTGGTCTGGGCTCCTAATTCATTCCCCACGGATTGGTAGAATTTCAACGGATCGGCGATCCGCCAGCGAGCGTAGGTGTCAACCAGGATAAACTTCTTATCCTTGGTGGGAATCTGGGTGGCGCGGCCGTCCCACTCCTGAACCCGCTTCTCGAAAGTCGTAGCATCCTGAATGAACGGGGTCTTGATATGCAGCCCCGGATCCTTCACCACTCTGATCGGCTCCCCGAACTGTGTGATGATCACCTGCTGCCTCTGATCCACGGTATACAGAGCGCTGGAAAGCACGATGAGAATTACAAGGGCAATGGCCCCGCCGACGATCAATTTTATATTTTTCATTGTCCCTGCCCCTTTCTCGATGTGACGCCGCCCAATTGTTCTCCCAGAGGTAGAAGTCGGAGAATTCCTTTCTCGTCTTCATCGATTATGTATTTTCGCTCTACTTGAGGCAAGACCTTGGCCATGGTCTCCATATATAGTCGCCTCCGCGTAACGTCCTTAGCCCGGGCATACTGTTTAAAAAGCTGATCGAAGCGCGAGGCGTCGCCCTCGGCCCGGTTAACCCTGTCGATAGCGTAACCATCCGCCTCTTTGATCATCCTTTCGGCCTCTCCCCTGGCTTTGGGGATGATGGTATTGTATTCCTTCATGGCCTCGTTGATCATCTGCTCTTTTTCCTGCTTGGATTCGTTGACGGCATTGAACGCCGGCTTGACCTTGTCGGGCGGGGTCACATCCTGAAGCTTCACCGTCACTATCTGGATACCTGCCTGGTAGCCATCCAGAATCTCCTGCATATTCCGCGCCGCCTCCTCGCCGACCTGGATACGCTCGATCGTCAGGACGCCATCCACGCTTCTATCGCCCACCACCTGACGCATGGCAGCCTCAGAGACGTCACGAATAGTTTCTTCCACGTGCACCACATTGAAAAGGTATGCCTTGGGGTCTTTCACCTTATACTGGACTATCCAATCGACAACGACCACGTTGAGATCTCCGGTCAGCATCAAGGATTCGCCCAGAAAAGCCTGCTTGCTTCGAGTCGTCCTGACTCCGGGCCGGGCTACCCTGAAGCCAAATTCCTGGGTCAAAATGCGAGTTACCGGCACCCTGGTGACCACCTCGAGCCCGAAGGGGATTTTCGTATGCAACCCGGGCTGGGTGGTTCGAATATACTTGCCAAAACGCTGGATCACGCCCACCTCTTCCGTGCCCACGGAATAAAAGGTCGTGGCCAAAAAGGCGATCACCACAATCGCCCCCACGCCTAATATGATGAGTCTCCTTTTACTCCGGCGTGGTATCTTTCTTAAAAATTCCTCTATACTATCGCTTTCAAAAGCCATCCCTCGCCTCCTTTACGGTTTGAAAAAACGATCTTGCATTACAGATATCAAGCTAAGGGACGGGTTTCCCGGACACAAGGATTATTTGCTTGTACGTTGGGAAAAAAACTGCGCGCTCTTGGTCTCATTTACCACTCTTAGCCCCGGGGTATCTCTAAGCTCAGACACAAATTCTGTCCAATTTGTTCTCAGGTCGAACTAAACCCATCCTTTTCGCCCTATTCGGTAATAGGTGTTAACAAGCTTGACGATGTTAATGCCGACATTTCCTGCAAATTACTCCTTGACTTGCGAAAATCCATTTTGTAAGTTTGGGCGGTTTCTGAATAACCAACTCAGACGTTAATCAGGCAGCAAAGTGTTTTTGACATTTTGAGACC
>CBDVBL010000053.1:0-9148 GCA_965372205.1 uncultured bacterium | reverse complement strand
CTTCAGAAGAATCCTGAGACAATTGAGAAAGTGCTGAAGGTGATCAGGAAATTTGACCCACCGGGGATCGCCTCTCTTGATCTTCGAGAGTGCCTCCTGGCTCAACTCGAGGAGCAAGGTCTTAAGGATTCTCTGGCGTGGGAGCTCGTGGATGAGCATCTTTACACGCTTGACAAGAAAAGCGTTTCCCAGCTTTCAAAGTTGACTGGATCATCGCCGGAGAAAATACAGACGGCTCTGGACATCATAAGAGGGCTAACGCCGAGACCGGCTCAAGGTCAATTCGTCAAAGCTGCGGCGGCAGTTGTGCCGGATGTGATCGTCGAAAAAATGGAAGGTGACTATGTGGTTTTCCATAACGACAAGAATCTTCCGAGGATGCGGATCAATCAATCCTATCGGTCTCTTATCAGGCGAGGGAATAAAACCCCCGAGGCCACAAAGAATTACGTTCGCGAAAAGCTGGAGCAGGCTCGATGGCTAATCAATGCCATCAACCAGAGGCGAAGCACCATGATCAACGTTATGGAGGCTATAGTTGAGGAGCAGATTGACTTTTTAGAGCATGGCGAAGATCATATCAGGCCGTTAACAATGGAGCAGATAGCTGATAAAGTAGGGATGAACGTGGCTACCATATCGCGGGTAGCCAGTGGAAAGTATGTCCAGACGCCTCTTGGAGTATTCGAGATAAAATATTTCTTCAATTCCGGCGTTTCGACGGCAGTGGGCGAGGATCTATCGAAGCGGGTGGTAAAAAACAAGCTCCAGGCTATCATCTCGGGCGAGAATCCAGCCCTGCCACTATCCGATCAAGAAATTGCGAATGTCCTTAAGGCTGATGGCATCAAACTTGCCCGGCGCACGGTTACCAAATACCGCGAAGAATTGGGCATAAAATCGGCGCGATTCAGAAAGCAGCTATCGGGGAATTCTTCCGATCCTTCGTCGAATTAGTTTTTCAGGATAGGACGATCGCCAGGATCGAATCTTAAGATAAAAACGCTTGCTTACCGCCTGAAATCCTCATAAATTAAATTTCACATTATGGAGCACGGTATCGTGAGAATGCATTTCCCCGGTCTGGATCTAACCGGTTCTGGCATTAAAACGAAATCCAAAGATAGGCAATTATCCGGCTAAGTGATTTACTCTTATTGGATTCCGGGCGGAAGCAAGATGGAGGCTCGATGCGGATGACAAAGATGGAAGCATGGAAGCATTTCCGGAACGAGCCCCGAAACCTCATGATAGTCACTCGGTTTGGAATCTGTAAGATAAGGCTTGATTCCACCAGCTATTATGCCGGCGTAGAGCCGGATTGCCGTTAAAAACAGATTGAGAGGTGCTTGAATGGATATTAGAACAACAGCGAGACACTTCCAGTTAACAGACAATCTGAGGAAATATTCCGAGGATGAGATAAAGAGATTGGAGAAATACTACGATCATATAATAGACACTCATCTGATAATGTCGGTGGAGAAGTCCAGACAGATAGCGGAATTGACCGTAAAAGTCTATGGGACGGTGCTTACATCCAAGGCCAAGGCTTTCGATATGTATGTCGCTGTCGAACAGGTTATCAGTAAAATGGAGACTCAGATAAAGAAGTATAAAGCCAAGCTTAGGGATAAGAAGGAAGTGAAGAAATCACCGCCGAAGACAAGGCCTCTTAGAGTCGAGACCGAGGAAGAAGGGGACGAATAGCGAATATGTCGATTCTCACAGTTGGTAAATTAATCTCGGAAAAGCGTGATTTTCTGGAGTTATTTCCGCTTCTGGAAGGGGTAGGATATGAGAAGTCTCTTAAGGACAGCCAGATTCATCGTCCCGGGCTGGCCCTTACGGGATTTAACGAGCGATTTCCGCATGAAAGAACTCAGGTCCTCGGGCAGACGGAGATTTCTTATCTGAATAGCTTAACAGAAAGTGAGCTTGACGAGCGTCTGGCGAATCTATTCGCTTTTGATATTCCGCTTTTTATAGTCACTAAGGGTATGGTTCCCCCGGGGAGATTTCTCCATTACGCCGAAAATTCCGGCACGGCGGTTTTGCAGACAAACCTCTCGACGACAGAATTGATAGGCCGGCTCTCTGCTTATCTCGTCAATATCTTCTCCCCACAGACCACTATACATGGTTCACTGGTGGATGTTTACGGTGTCGGCCTTTTGTATACGGGTAAATCAGGGATAGGAAAATCCGAATGTGTTCTTGATCTCGTGGAACGGGGTCATCGCCTGGTGGCCGACGATGCCATAAGAATCATCAAGAAAACGCCGGATGTTATCGTGGGTTACGCGGTTGAAAAGCTGGGCCATCATATGGAGGTTCGCGGCATCGGGATAATCGATATCGAAAAGCTGTTCGGGATAAGAGCTATTAGATTGCAGAAGAGGATCGAGGTAGAGGTTCGCCTGGAACGCTGGGATGAATCAAAGGAATACGATCGCCTGGGGATCGATGATCACCGCACGTCAATACTGGGCGTTGAAATTCCTTACGTGGTTATCCCGGTTTCTCCGGGAAAGAATATCACGGTCATCTCCGAAGTCATCAGCATGAATCATATGTTAAAGGTCTATGGTGAAAACACCGCCCAGAGATTTATCCAGAGGCTTACCGAGGAGATCGCCCGTAGGAAAACCACGCTGGCCTATCTCGAGGCGGATATGGAATAGCGCCTTATAAGAGTCTGCTGTATTTTTCGGCGGACCGCTTTCCCGAGGTGCCATTGCAAATAAATGTTTAATGATCGCCCGAAACTAAATTCTATTTCTGCCGAATATAAACGTTAGAGAGAAATTAAAGGGGACAAGATGAGGAATCTTTCGGTAGAGTTGAAAGTGGGTTCGATCGTCATCCTGGCGGGCCTTATATTATTTTTCGGAATTATCTGGGTGAAAGACTATAAATTCAACGTTAACAGGTATGAGTATTCGGTACTGTTTCCCAATATAGGCACTCTGGAGGTAGGAGACCCCGTCAGCGTATTGGGCGTCAAAAAAGGGGAGGTTAAGAAAATCGTACTATCAGGCAACGACGTTCTGGTGACGTTCAATCTCACGGATGATGTCGATTTGAGAGGGGACGCTAAATTTACGGTCATGAATATCGGCCTCATGGGGGAGCGATTCATCAATATTATCCCGGGTGTATCGTCGGAACGGCTGGATCTTTTAAATCCGGTACATGGTTTTTATGATACAGGTATTCCGGAAGTCATGGGTATGATGGGTGCTGCTATCGATGAGGTCCGGCATCTGGTCGCTATACTGGAAGGCACCGTGGGCACTCCTGCGGCGACAACTTCCATAAAGAATATAATAGCCAACATGGAACGGATATCGAGCGATCTCCGTATGCTAACAGAGGAAAACAAAGAGAAGATGGCGCAAACAGTGGAGAATCTATCGGTTTCGTCGGCCAGGATGAGGAGTTTCGTGGATCGCAACGAGCAGAAGCTTCAGAGTACGCTTGACAATTTCAACGAAGCATCGGGCAACTTTGCCGTCATCTCCGGCAGGATGGATAGTCTTTCGATGTCGGTTCAAAATCTAATTTCCGAGATGGAAGCGGGGCGGGGGACTCTGGGAAAGGTGCTGAAAGAGGATTCTTTATACCAGAGTCTTTATAAAACTGCTGTTGATCTGGATTCTCTTATTACGGATTTCAAGGCCAATCCCAAGAAATATATCCACTTCTCAATATTCTAATGGTACGGCTCATTTTCGGAATACATATCCACCAACCGGTCGGAAATTTCGATTCCGTTTTTGAATCCGCCTATGATAAATGCTATCTGCCCCTCTTGAAAACCCTCGTTAACCACCCATCCATAAAATTCTGCCTCCATACGACGGGGCCACTTTTTAACTGGATCGAGCAGGTTAAGCCGGAGTGGTTTGAACTCTTAAAGAAGATGCTGATCTCCGGTCAGGTAGAGATAATGGGCGGTGGATTTTACGAACCGATATTAAGCGTCATACCGGTGGAGGATAGTATCGGCCAGATCGAGAAAATGTCAAATTATATTGAACAGAAGTTTGGTGTAGCGCCGAAGGGCATGTGGACCGCTGAACGAATCTGGGAACCGGGCCTGCCGGCTATAATGGCGGCTGCCGGGATGAAGTATACCGTCCTGGATGATACACACTTTCGATGGGCCGGCTTGAAAGAGGACCAGCTTTTCGGATACTATATTACAGAGGATGGGGGTCTGCCGGTTTACGTTTTTCCGATCAGCAAATTTCTAAGGTATAGCATACCGTTTCAATCCCCTAAAGCGACGATCGAGTACCTTAAAAAGCTCTACGACGAACGGGGCGATATTATTGTAGTGTATGCCGACGACGGTGAGAAATTCGGCGTCTGGCCAGGCACTCATAATACCTGTTATAACGAAAGGTGGCTGGAGCGCTTTTTCCATGAAATTGCGAAAAACCTCGGCTGGATAAAACCGGTGTTTTTTTCCGAGGCGATTGATGAGTTGCCGGCCGCCGGAAGAGTCTATCTTCCAACATCATCCTACGCCGAAATGGGACAATGGTCATTGCCGCCTGATGGATTCGGAGAATATGAACATATAGAGAATAAGTTTAAGAACGAAAAGCTCTGGGACGAATACGGATATCTTATCAGGGGAGGTTTCTGGCGCAATTTTATGACGAAATATCCCGAGGCCAACAACATGCATAAAAAAATGATGCACCTGACATATCAGATCCGGGAAGCCTCCGAGAAAAAGACACTCGATAAGGATTCGCTTACCAGAGCCATCGATCTCAAATGGCAGGGGCAGTGTAATTGCCCGTACTGGCATGGCATATTCGGCGGATTGTATCTGAATCATCTTAGGCATGCCACCTATTCGCGTTTTCTGCAGGCTGAATCGATCCTCGAAAGCGCCAGGGGAGAATCGTTTATCGAACATGAAGTTTTCGATTTTGACGTGGACGGGCACAAGGAAACGATACTCAAGAACCGCTACTTGAATCTATATATTGCGCCATCTCTCGGAGGCTCGATTTTTGAACTCGACTATAAGCCGGCATCGATGAACCTCCTGGACACCATGACCAGACGGAAAGAGGGCTACCATAGCAAGCTGGCGCAGGCGAGACTGGCTGATGATTCGGCGAAAGGTTCGATCCATGATAAGATCGAGGTTAAAGAGGAAGGGTTGGAAAAATATCTGGTCTATGACTGGTACCGGCGAGTAAGTTTCCTCGATCATTTCCTGGAGCGCGACGTCGATATCGAGAAATTCGCCAGAAACGAATATACCGAGTGCGGGGATTTCGTCGATCAGCCTTATTCGGCAGAGCTTATCGAAAAGGATGATCGTATGGGCCTGGCGATGGCCAGAGACGGGCACGTCTGGATCAACAAAATATGGGCGCCGGTAATCGTGGGCAAAATGGTGGTGTTGTGGTCCGACAGCTCGAGGTTTGATGTTTTTTACAGGGTGGAAAACAGATCGGATGCGCATCTGAAATCCCTGTTTGGAGTCGAAACCGCCTGGGCCATGTTGGCGGGGAATTCGGCTGATAGATATTATCACGTCAATGGTTCCAAACCTGCAGCCTGCGAGATGCTTTCAAGAGGCGTGGTTTCAGATTCGAATATTTTCGGGATCAGGGATGATGCTTTCAAATATAATATCACCCTGAAAGCGGATCGAAAACTCGATTGGTGGCGATTCCCGATTGAGACCGTCAGCCTTTCAGAGAGCGGTTTCGAGCGTAATTACCAGCAGTCCACCGTCATGCCGGTCATGAAGCTGGATCTGGAGCCGGGCGATTTCGCAAAGCTGCGGATTACGGTGGGAATCGATAAGACTGAGTAATCATTGAAAGACAGGCCATTCTCCCCGGATGTTTTCATCCGGAATGGCGGACTTAAGCCTCATCAACAGTGCCTTATAATGACTGCCCTTCCAGTAAAATCTCTTGCAGGCGGGGCATTGCTTAATGATTTTCTGGGTTTTCAGGATAAATGGAAAGACCTCATCGGAGATTGTCCTCCTATCCACAGTATGGCAAATGGTATTGCATCGGGAGCACCGGTTGAACAGCAGCTCAGGGTCGATTCTTAGATTTAATCTCTGAATCACTTTGGAGAGCTGATTCAACGGTTCATCATTTTCCAGAATCAGGATGCCGTGAGGGATGCTCTTAGACTGTAGTCTATGGTCGCGAGTTAACAGATATCTTTCCTCGGAGGCTGCTGTTCTGAGCAGCGCGGTATCCTCAATACTCTCATCGAAATGAGTATCGAATCCCAGCACGCGCAGGTACCGGGCGAGCTTGCCCAGGTTGTCATCACAAATGAACTTCACAACTGAAATCTAACGGGCGTAGAAGCCCCGGTCAAGCATCCCGCCTCCAGTTCCGGGTAGTTTTCGCTTGACTATAGTGATGCATCGGCTATTATTATTTTTCGCCGTGGTTAAGGCGTGGGGGTGTAGCTCAGTGGTAGAGCATCTGCCTTTTAAGCAGGTGGTCGAAGGTTCGATCCCTTCCACCCTCATTTGAGATGAAAAACGGAAATTTCCAATGCGCCTTTAGCTCAGCTAGGTAGAGCAGCTGACTCTTAATCAGGAGGTCGTAGGTTCGATCCCTACAAGGCGCATTTTTTTTCCAGATTATCATTTATAATTAAACGATTTCCCGATTCATTTTAGCAGAAAATATACGATTTTCGGGGCTGATTTCGGGCTAACTTATGTTATTATTCCGACGGTAACGGTCGGTTACGGATATCTCATGGGAACCAGAAGATGATAGTCTGGAAGTCCTTTGGAACAGTCGCGACCCTCTTTTAGTATAAGAATGCGGATCAGATTGACTGGCCCCGAGCCGATCATTATATTGAATCAGAACCGTTCTTTGAAAACATGGGGGCGACAGGTTTCGACGGGATGACTGATGTCTGACCTGCGCGTCGAGGTCCCGGTAACCTCGTAAAACAATCGGGAACATTAGAAGTGCCGACGATTATTCGTACGCACTGGCCGCCTAAGACACTGGTGGCTCGTTCTACCTGAACCCGCTTATCGGTTCGGGATAGAGCGTCGATTAGATAGGCTAGCGGCATAAACCGTCCCCGATTATGTCGCGAAACAAAAGGGGGCTGGACGGGAGGAAAGCCCGGCGATCGGCGTTTCTCCTGTCGAGATTAAATATTCGCCTACGCGCGTAGACGGTTATTCGGAGGCATTTTCGGACGGGGGTTCGATTCCCCCCGCCTCCAGTGTGTTTTTTCCGCTGTAAGTTATTGCTAGTTATGGATATCTGCTTATTCTTCAACGATTTAGTCATATGCTCAATGTCAAGTATCCTTTAATAACTATCAATAACTTACAACGACTTTGGGCATGATCTGGGCAGGATTGGATCTACAGCTCAAACGGCAGTTTATCAATCGCCGCCTGATAAAGATGCGGCGATAAATGGGCATAAATCATAGTTGTGGCTATATCCGCATGCCCTAGCAGTTCTTTAATCACCGGAATAGGGGTCCCGACCATTGCCATACTTGAGGCAAAGGAATGCCGCAAATCATGTAAAGTCCCCTTCATCCCCAGACTCTTCAGAAGATCTTTAAACCTTTTATACAGCTTATGCCTGTCGATGAAAGGTCTGAAAACATAATCATCTGGAGCTTTTTCTTTTGAGATTCTTATCATGACTTCTCGCAGGTTGCTCGACATGGGAATAGATCTTGGACGTTTCCCCTTAGGTGAAAATCCTTCATAGGGCCAAACCCTGATTTTATTATTTCCCAGATCAACGTCTCGCCATCGTAGATGAAATAGCTCTCCCGTTCTCATACCGGTGCTGACCAATATGAAAATGCCTGTCTTCAAGGGTTCCTCTGCCTCGTCGATCATTCTCTTAATCTCACTTTGATTGAAAAAGTTGAATGTCTTCACAACCTTTGGCAGTTTTACTTTTGCGATGGGATTAACGTCAATTAGATCCCATTCAACGGCCTTATTCAATGCGGTCTTCAGTAAGCCGATATAATTCTTAATGGTCTTGGGTTTTTTCCCTGCCAACACTTCAATTCGGAATTCATCGATTACTGCCGGAGTAATACTTTCAAGGAATCGGATATGTTTTCTTGCAAAAAACTCCTGCATTATCCGAATTCGAGACAGATCAGAGTGCTTATTAACAGGACTGCTGTTAATCATATATTCCATATATCTTCTGAAAAATTGAGGGATTAATGCGTTTGGAGTTTTTTTCTCCGGAACGCCAAGTTCTCCCTTGAAAAGTTTTAGCTCAATGTCATTTAGTTTTTGTTTGGCGAGGTTCCTATTTCGGGTTCGAGTTGAAAACCTGAATCGTTTTCCATTTTGGTTATAAGTAATCCACCAAAACCCGTTACTCTTAAATAGAGAAGCCATAATTAATATCCTTTTGTTTTAACTGTTGAATTGAAACCAAACAGCCAGGAAAGGGTAGTTGGACGTCTGCTTATGCAATGCGAATACGATCAATTGTCGTGGTCCTTACCGAAAGGTCTGTACTTGAAAAACGCCAGGACCACACGCTTCTCCGCCTGGAACTCCCCGTTGATCATAAGTCCGGGCAGGCGTTTTTTGGAATTCGGATGATTGATGTATTTATCGATTGTGGCCGGAGCCTTTCGGAACAGACGGATAATATCTCGTCTGGTCCAGAAGGCTACTTCCATCAGTTCATCGGGCGTCTTTCGGCGAGGGCGTGGCATGTTAACACTCCATTATTCTTTTACCCGAAATTCATCATAAAATCACCTCCCGGCCGGGAGTAATTCAGAAAAAACGACCGGGAGGCTTCGGAACGTCTACAAACGTTCCTATGTTTGACTGCCTGTTGGACTATCTTTCAATGCGCGGCCGAATTCGATGAACAGCTTATTGGCATCGACCAGGTGTTCAAACATGGTTCGCATATCGCCAATAAATCCCTCAAGCGATTTTCCGCTTTCGTCAATCGATTCGAGTCCATGCCCCTTGGCAATTAGGTGGGATATATTCCCTATTATGATCGTCCATTCGTGCAGATAGCTCCGAGTGAGAGATTCATAGTTCCTCAGATCATCCAAGGATTGGAATTCTCTGGCTGAAGATGCGAGTTGATCCAGCCTGGGG
>CBDVBL010000052.1:0-9153 GCA_965372205.1 uncultured bacterium | reverse complement strand
TGAAGGCGTAGTGGCTGTTTTCGTCAAGGACGGTAGGTTTTTTAAGTGCCGATATTTTCCCCTCGACCCACAGAACAGAGAAAGGCTTGCAATCGACATTGAAACCTACCTTCTCAGCCTTACCAGTCCCGATGAGTCGCTGCCGTTGGTGATAACCGGGTCAGCGGAGAATTTCAAAACCGACTGGTCACCTATAATTCCCGCTTTTCTAAATGTCCAGGATCTGGATTTCTCGCCGGTCTGGGGATTGGCAGAATTCGTTTTTGCAGGGGGAGAATGCGTATTGTCGGCGGCGCCCTGAAAGGCCGGACAATCAGGGTCCCCGGAGGGAAGGGCTTAAGACCCTCAACCGACAAAATAAGGGGTGCCATCTTTTCTGTACTTGGTGACGATATTACAGGCTCGAGCGTAGCCGATCTTTTCTGCGGCAGCGGAGCGCTGGGGCTGGAGGCGCTCTCTCGTGGAGCGGATCGCGCCGTATTCGTGGATTCATCTAAAGAAGCAGTCTCAATCGTAAAGCATAATATCAAAGAGCTCGAACTGCAAACCAGGTCGGAAGTAAAAGCGATGGATGTTTTTAACATTCGTCCATCGATGCTGGAAAACGTCTCTATCATTTTCGCCGATCCGCCGTATCGAAAGCTATACGGGGATAAATTGATCTCGTTATTATCCTTGAAAAAATTCGCCTGTGATGGAATAATAACGCTGGAACATGAAAACGAATGGAGCTACAGGGGATCGGAATTTAAGATTTTGAAAAGAATCGATTTCGGCGATTCATCTGTAAGCTTTTTAATGGGGACAAAAAGAGGCTGATTGGTGCCTTCAGGGCAAACGATCTGGAGAAAGGGAAGCGGGTTATGAAGGATACGGCGCTTTATCCGGGAACTTTCGATCCTGTCACCCTGGGACATATCGATATCATAAGGAGGGCCGTTAAGCTCTTCGACAAGTTAGTGGTGGCGGTAGCCGACAACCCGGAAAAAGAATTTCTATTCTCCGTAAAAGAGAGAGTGGAGTTAATAGAAAAATCTATTGGTGATATTGAAAGAGCCACGGTCACATCCTTTGGCGATTTGACTGCGAAGTTTGCCAGAACTATCGGCGCCGCGGCTATCATTCGTGGCATCAGGGCCGTCTCCGATTTCGAATTCGAGTTTCAGATGGCCTTGATGAACAGGAAGATCGAACCCGATGTGGAAGCTGTTTATCTGATGCCAACGGATAAGTTCAGCTACATATCGTCGTCCCTGGTTAAGGATATCGCCAGAAGAGGTGGGAAGGTTTCATGCTTCGTTCCGCCGGCTGTCCTGGAGGCTCTAAAGAAACGATTTTCATCGTGAATTGCCGGACAGCAGTCGCATGCAATTTTAGCGGGGAGAATTGATGGGCGAGGAAATTAGAGAAATATTGAAAGTAAGACGCGAGAAATTAGAAAAACTCAGGGCCAAGGATATCAATCCATTTCCCTTCAGGTTCGAGCGAACTCACCTCTCCTCCGAAATATTATCGGATTTCGATGCCCTGGAAAAATCTGAAAAGAAGATAAGTGTCGCGGGACGTATAATCAGCTGGCGCAGTCACGGTAAAACCCTGTTTGCACATCTGCAGGATAGGGCGGGCAAAATACAGGTCTATCTGCGTCGGGACGATATCGGGGCGGAAACATTTGAGGATTTTTCGCTTTTCGATCTTGGCGATATTATCGGTGTGGAAGGTAATGTATTCAAAACCAAAACCGGAGAAATTACGATACGCGTATCGGCCTTCGAAATACTAGCCAAATCTCTTCTACCGTTGCCGGAGAAATGGCACGGTTTACAGGATAAGGAAATCCGGTATCGGAGAAGGCATCTCGATTTGATCGTCAATCCCGATGTCGTGGAGACATTCAAGAAACGCAGCCTGATTATCAAAAGCGTCCGCGAATTCTTAGACCAACGCGGTTTCCTGGAGGTGGAAACTCCGGCTTTGCAGGTATTGTATGGCGGCGCTAACGCTCGGCCATTCAAAACTCATCTCAAGGCGCTCGACCTGAATATGTACCTTCGGATAGCAGACGAACTCTTTCTGAAAAGGCTGATTATCGGCGGAATGGAAAAGGTCTATGAGATCTGTAAGGATTTCCGCAATGAAGGCATAGATAAGAATCATAATCCCGAATTCACCATGCTTGAATTCTATTGGGCATACGCCGACTACAAAGACCTGATGAATCTGGTAGAGGAGATGATGTTCAAGATCGCCGCTCTTGTTCTGCAGACCGACAGGCTTAAGCTCGCAGATCGAGAGATATCGCTTAAGCCGCCTTTCAAGAGAATCTCTTTTTTTGGCGCTGCCAACGATATTTTAGGGGAAGATATCATTGATCTTTCGGAAGAGGAACTCAAACAACTGGCCGAAAAAAAAGGGCTTGATATCGACGGCATCAATGGTCGCGGGGCCGTATTGGATGAGATTTTTAAGGAGTTTATCGAACCCACACTGTTCGAGCCTACATTCCTCTTGGATTATCCGGTGGAGCTGTCGCCTCTGGCGAAGAAACATCGGAGCGATGCGCGACTTGCCGAACGTTTTGAGCTTTTCATCGGGGGAGTGGAATTCGGCAACGGCTTTTCGGAATTGAATGATCCGGATGACCAAAGGCAGCGGTTCGAGGCACAGGCTGCCATGAGAAGATCCGGCGACCTGGAGGCGCATCCGATCGACGAGGATTTCGTTCTTGCGTTGGAGCACGGCATGCCCCCGACGGCGGGGTACGGACTCGGCATCGACAGGTTGGTGATGCTTCTGACCGGCAATAGCTCCATACGCGATGTCATATTCTTTCCCATCATGAGACCGGAGCAGGCAATTGAAGACAGCTCTCTTCAGGAAGAGGGCTAATAAATGTCGCTTGAGTTTTTTATAGCCAGGAGATATTTCACTTCTCGCCACCGTCAGGGATTTCTGTCACTCCTGGGCTTCATTTCCATATCGGTGGTGGTGCTATCCACCGCTTCTCTGCTCATAGTCTTATCGGTCATGAATGGATTCGAAATGGAGGTCAGGAGCAGAATTATAGGCACAATGGCGCATATAATGGTCAGTTCTCGTTTGTCCGGAGCCATGGAGAATTGGGATGAAATTCAACAGCAGATCAGCGGTATCGAGGGGGTGCTGGCCACCAGCCCGGTGGTAATCGAAAAGTCGGCCATATCGTCAAGATATGAGACCGACGGTATAGTTGTACGGGGCATCGTGCCTGAGACCGAAAGCACTGTTACGGAAATATCAGAATACCTGATCACGAGAGATTTGACGTTTGAAACGCCGGATGAGAAATTTACGGGCGTCTGGCTCGGCATTAATCTGGCGAACAGATTGAATGTTACGTTAAACGATAGGGTGAGAGTGTATTCATTAAGGGATGTGGGAAGTGGCCTGACCGGCTTTTCTCCCAAGATAAAGCAATGTATGCTAACCGGAATAGTCGAAACCGGTATGTCCACGTACGATGATAACTTTGTCTATATGCCATTGAAAGCTGCCCAGGAATTGTTTGATCTGGGAGAAGCTGTTACCACTATTGAAGTAAAAACTTCAAATTTCTACACGGCTTATAGAACTGCTGAGAGGATTGAGGAGCTGCTGGGATATAGATATGATGCCACAGACTGGAAGGATTTCAATCGTAATCTTTTCTCGTGGATGACGCTGGAGAAATGGATGATGTTTCTGGTACTTATGCTTTTTGTTCTGGTGGCCGCAAGCAATATAATAGCGCTTCTTATAATGATGGTTCTTGCAAAGAGGGCGGATATCGGGGTTCTTCGCGCGTTCGGCCTGTCGAAAACCAGGCTAAAAAGGATATTCGCATATCAGGGCCTGATCATAGGTGTGATCGGCGGTTTTCTGGGGGTTATGTTAGGCTTGATATTGCTGCTAATTCAGAAAACATATTCGTTAATATCCTTACCCAGCGATATATATTTCATTTCCGCCTTGCCGGTGGAAATCAGGGTGCTGGATTTTGTTCTGATTCTAATCCTGGCAGCTCTAATCGGTTTTTTATTCTCTATTTATCCGGCCATGAGAGCGTCCCGCCTGGATCCCGTAGAGATTATTCGTTACGAATAGGAACGATGTTTCAGAGATCATGAATCAAATGCTTTTGGATGCCGAAAATATATTCAAGAAATTCCGTTCAGGCGACGGCCATCTCGAAGTGCTGAAAGGGGCATGTCTTAATCTGGAACAGGAGTCACTGGCAATTCTCTCAGGACCATCGGGTTCCGGGAAAAGCACCCTATTGTATATTCTAGGCGGTCTGGAGAGGCCTGATGGCGGAAATGTGACGTTTAAGGGCGAATCCATCTGGGATTACAGCCCCGGTCGTCTGGACGGGTTCAGGAATCGGGATATAGGATTTGTCTTTCAAATGCACTACCTGATGCCGGATTTTACGGCCCTGGAGAATGTTATGATCCCGGCCATGATAAGAAACCAGCCGCATAAACAGGCTCTTGAAAGAGCGAGATTATTGCTATCGGAATTGTCGATATATGAAAGGAAAGATCACTATCCCAACCAGTTATCCGGTGGAGAGCAGCAGAGAACAGCCATCGCCCGAGCGCTGATTAACTCGCCGGAGCTTGTTCTCGCTGATGAGCCGACGGGCAATCTTGATAGAGAAAACGCAGATTCGCTCTTAAAGTTATTTCATAAACTTGTCGAAACCACTGGTGTAAGCGTATTGATCGCCACCCACGACGAGAAGGTATCGGAGATGGGTCATGTGATGTTTCGGTTAACAGAGGGAAAGATAGAGAGTTAGTTTGGCTAAAAACACTTGCAACACATCGAGATCTTAGGATATATTGATGGGGAACAGTCTATTGCGGCCCAGGGTTTTAGAAAGTGAGGGAAATGCAGATGCTTTGCCAGGATTGTAATGAGCAGGAATCCACTGTTCATTTGACTCAGATAATCAACAATAAGAAGGTCGTTCTGGATCTCTGCAAGGATTGCGCCGAAAAGCGAGGATTTCACTCTCCCTTCGAGAATATGCCGTTTCCGCTGGCTGAATTCGTAACTGGAATGGTGGGGATCGGTAAAGCCGCCCCGGCGAGGCCGGGGAAAAAACCCGGGAGATCGAAGAAATGTCCGTTTTGCGGGATGTCTTTTGAAGATTTCGGCAAGGTCGGGCGTCTGGGGTGCGGCAAATGTTATTCCACGTTCAGGAATGATCTCCCCGACCTCATGCGGAAGATTCATGGGCCCTGTGAACATCGTGGCAAGTTGCCGGCGGGAACCAGTGACGCTCTGAAGCCGTTGCGCGAAGAGAGACTCTTGAGGGAGGAACTGAAGAGGGCCATCGAGAAAGAGGATTTTGAGAAGGCGGCTGAGTTACGCGATAAGATAAGCGAGCTCACCAGCAAGGTATAGGTTTGATCTTATGTCTTCAGCGTTGATAGATGAAATGGCGGCAAGGCCGGCTCCCTGGTTGAGCGGCGAGGGCCCGGATTCGTTCGCGGTGCTCTCATCGAGGATCAGGCTCGCCAGAAATGTCTCGGAGTTTCCCTTCCCGCCTGCGGCCGGCACCGATGTAAGGGAGAAAATAATAGAATATGTCTCCGCGGCTTTCGACAAATTACAGGCCCTCAAAAACGGTAGTTTCTATCGATCGGCCGATATCGATCCGATGGATCAGAAATTCCTTGTCGAGCGGCATCTCATCTCTCCGGAATTTATGAGAGGCGGTCTTGGAAGAGGTCTCTATATCGACAATCTGGAGAAAATCTCTATCATGATAAATGAGGAGGACCATCTAAGACTGCAGGTGATCTCTTCGGGCATGTCTCTTGCTGATTGCTGGAATGGAGTAAACAAGATCGAGTCGGATCTGGCGGGGATAATCGAATTTGATTTTGATGATGTTTTCGGGTATCTGACATCATGTCCCACAAATGTCGGGACGGGTCTGAGGGCATCACTGCTGATACATCTGCCCGCTCTGGTTTTGACACGAAAAATAGATGATCTAATTACCAGCATATCGAAAGTCGGGTTGATGGTTCGTGGTTTTTACGGCGAAGGGACCGAAGTCCTGGGTAATCTGTTTCAGATATCAAATCAGACTACGCTGGGACGAACCGAGGAGGAGATCATAGATTCGCTGGCAAAGGTATCCAAGCAGATTCTGGAGAATGAAAAGAACGCCCAGGAAACTCTGCTGACTGACGCTGTGAATGAGATCGAGGATAAGGTCTGGCGTTCATACGGTATTCTAAATAACGCCCGAGTTTTGAATTCCACTGAGGTTATGAATCTGCTTTCACTCTTACGGTTAGGCGTGTCTCTTGAATTGATTGATAAGATAACCTATAACGAATTGAATGAATTGATGATAATGACCCAGCCGGCGCATCTGCAGAAGCTCGTGGGTCGCGAGATGAATATTACCGAGCGCGATATGATCCGCGCTGATCTGGTGAGGGAGAGACTTGGCAGGGATGACAAATCTTAGTGTTTTGCAGAAGAGGTATAAGCGATGAACGAAATGTTCACCGAGAAAGCCCGGAAAGCGATTGAGTATGCCCGGGACGAGGCAGCACGACTCAAGCATGATTATATAGGAACCGAGCACCTGCTTCTGGGGCTGATTCGATTGGGCGAAGGGCATGCTGTTGAGATTCTAAATAATATCGGAATAGATGCGAATGAGCTCAAGGCGTCTATCGAAGAAATGGTGCAGCCATCCGGCGGAACCATGCAGATGGGGCAATTACCCTTGACCGCTCGCGCTAAGAAGACGCTGGAGATTTCTGGAAACGAAGCTCGGGCTTTGAAATCGAAAGATATCGATACCCACCATATCCTGCTGGCCTTATTGAAAGATGAGGAAGGGGTGGCCGCGCAGGTTATGTCCATGTACGACGTGGATTACAAGGAAGTTTACGAAGAGCTTCGCAACATCCAATCGGGCAAGCCTTCGGCATTCGGCCGCAAGCGCAAGAAATCCAAAACCCCCGCCCTGGACCATTTCGGCCGTGATTTAGCAGAGCTTGCTCGCAGAGGCGAGCTCGATCCGATTATCGGGCGCGATGATGAGATCGAGCGGGTAACCCAGATCCTCTCGCGCCGCAAGAAGAATAATCCGGTGCTGATCGGCGAACCGGGAGTCGGGAAAACTGCGATCGCCGAAGGTTTGGCTCAGAGAATCGTAGCGGGTAAGGTTCCGCAGATTCTGGAGGGTAAAAGGATCGTCACCCTTGATATGGCATCCCTGGTTGCGGGGACGAAATATCGAGGACAATTCGAAGAGCGGCTCAAAGCGGTGATGAACGAAATTCTCAACTCGAAAGACGTTATCATCTTCATTGATGAGCTGCATACCATAGTCGGCGCCGGTGGGGCCGAGGGTTCTCTTGATGCATCCAATATTTTTAAACCCGCACTTTCAAGAGGTGAACTGCAGTGTATCGGGGCTACCACCTTGAACGAATATCGCAAGTATATTGAGAAGGACGGAGCCCTGGATAGACGGTTCCAGACGGTAATGATTGCCCCACCGTCGACGGCCGATACTATTGAAATTCTAAAAGGGCTCAGATCCAGGTATGAGGAGCATCACAAAGTGACTATTACGGACGAGGCGATTCTGGCGGCCGTGAATCTCTCCGACAGGTATATTTCTGGCAAGTTCCAGCCCGACAAGGCCATTGATATCGTGGACGAGACCGGCTCGCGGGCCCATCTTTCAGCTTATACCAAGCCGGATACTTTCGCCCGGCTCGAGGATGAAATCGCCGAAATGACCTCGCAGAAGGAAGCGGCGGTTAAAAGCCAGGAATTTGAGCGTGCAGCGCAGCTTCGAGATACTATGAAGTTCAAAAAAGAAGAATATGAAAAGCTAAAGCAGGAGTGGGAGGAAAAGAGAAACAGCGAGAAAATCGAGTTGAAAGAGGACGATATTGCGGTCGTCATCTCCAAGATAACCGGTATCCCGCTGTTCAAGCTTGAAGAAAGGGAATCAAAAAAACTCCTCCGGATGGAAGACGAGTTGTCCCGGAGGGTAGTCGGTCAGGGTGAGGCTATCAATGCAATTGCCAAAGCAATCAGGAGAGCCAGGGCCGGTCTGAAGGATCCTCATCGACCGATCGGATCTTTTATCTTCCTCGGCCCCACCGGCGTCGGTAAAACCGAACTGGCCAAGGCTCTTTCCGAGTTCCTGTTCGAAGATGAAGAATCTCTGGTCCGGATAGATATGTCCGAATATATGGAAAAGTTTGCGGTATCCCGTTTGATAGGCGCACCCCCTGGATATGTAGGATATGAAGAGGGTGGCCAGCTGACTGAAAAAGTCCGACGTAAACCTTATTCGGTTGTTCTGCTGGATGAGATTGAAAAGGCTCATCCGGAGGTTTTCAATATTCTGCTACAACTTCTCGATGAGGGACAGTTGACCGATTCCTTCGGGCGCAAGGTCGATTTCAGAAATACTGTAGTCATTATGACCTCCAATATGGGCACTCGCCAGGCGATAGCCGGCAAATCTCTGGGATTCCAGAAAGATGATGCCAAGACAGACTACGACAAGATGAAAGAGCGTATACTCGATGAGATGAAACGAACCTTCAATCCCGAATTGATAAACAGGATCGATGAGACGGTTATTTTTCATGCTCTTGACAGGGATCACATTCTCAAAATCGTGGATATCCTGATGATCGATCTGATAAAGAGGTTAGATGAGAAAAACATCACCATCGAGCTTCAACAGGATGCCAAAGAATTCATTGCCGATAAAGGCTGGGATCCGACATTCGGTGCCAGGCCCCTGAAGCGTTCGCTGCAGAAATATCTCGAGGACCCACTTGCCGAGGAGATACTGAAGAGCGAACGACCCGGCGATTGTATCATCAAGGTCTTCAAAGGACAGAGCGAGGATCAACTTTCCTTCGATATCAAAGCGACGCTGAAGGCTGATGAGGCAAAAGCGCAAGAATCCAATGCCTCCGGTTGAGATTTGATCCATTCTATCCGGGATCGAGATTATTGAAAAATTAAAAAGAAGACTTGACAGAGTAAAATGAAAACGTAAATTATGGTCTTTAAGAAAGGAGAATGTAGTGGCGCACAAAAAGGGGCTCGGTTCTTCTAAGAACG
>CBDVBL010000051.1:0-9193 GCA_965372205.1 uncultured bacterium | reverse complement strand
AATCGGTATCAGTTGAATTAACCCGCACCCCAATTTTAATATTATGGGCCTTTTCCAAACCGTTCCCCTTTTATAACAATAAAATAATATAAAACTCTCGATTGTCAATCTTTTATGCGTCCTGATGGATATGAAATGACATCCTGAGAGATGGAAATTACTATCCTCGTGATGTCGGTCCTACGGATCCGTAGGAAAGTTACTTCCGACGTACAGTCTGGAGAGGGTGTCAGAAGTAACTTCTGACACCACATGCAGAATCTCTATTTCAATAGCACCATCTTAATGCTCTGCGAGCCTTTCGGCGTTTTCAGCCGGGCGAAATAGACGCCGGAGGGGAAAGTGGCCGCATGCCAAGTAATACGATGCTCGCCGGCTTGTTGTATACCGTCAAATAGTGTGGCTACCCGTTGGCCGAGGATATTATATATATCAATAGTCAGGTGAGAAACCTCGAATAGATTATATTCTAAAGATGTGGAGACATTGAACGGATTGGGATAGTTTCGGGCTAAAGCCAGATGGCGAGGAGCATCGGATTCCCCCTGATCGATTCCGGTCATCATACTTCCGCCGCCATAAGCGCCCATATCGCTTTCTGTTGTTCCCAGACCCCGGGAACAATCCAAGAGGCTGTCCGAGATGGCCGGATCGCCGGCATCTATACAGGGAGAATCAGAAGAGTAGCCACAGTTGATAGCCACGAGATGGAAATCGCCTCCGGTCGTATCACGGAAAAGCGGGGCGATGTCAATATTCCCCTGGCCCTCCCAGCCGCCTTGTATATCGCTATAGGTAATCCGGGGCGAATCGCCGAAGATTTGAGGTCCATCGTCCGCGACATTGTACCATACAATAGTGTTGGTCATAACGGGGGTGGAGCTCAGGCTAAATATCCCTCCTCCATACTCTGAAGTATTCCCTGCAATGACAACATTGACTACCGCAGGATCGGAACCTACACAGAATAAACCTCCCCCGCGATCGGCGGAATTTGTCGAAATGACGGTGTTACTAATGGAAGGATCAGAATATCGGCACAATATTCCTCCACCATCGTCAGCCCGATTTTCGCGGATTTCATTACCCTGTATCATGGGCATCGAGTTATCTCTGCAAAATATGCCTCCGCCCTCCCATGAAACTTCATTTCGAATTAATCGATTACCGCTGATTACAGGACTCGAGTATCGACAGTCTATCCCGCCCCCGGAGATGGCGTTGTTTTCCTGAATGACATTGTTACTTATTAATGGATTTGAAAAGAAGCAGAAGACTCCGCCGCCCTCAGAAATAGCGGTATTTTCGCTTATGACATTATCCATGATCGTGGGAGCTGAATAGAAGCAATAAATGCCGCCTCCATTTTCAGCCAGACCATTTCTTATGGTGAATCCCGCAATAACGGCGCTGCTATCTTCGTCATTCTCGAAAGTCACGACCGATCCGGACGAATCGCCATCGATGATAGTTGACGATATATGCGAATAATTGCCCGTATACAGATACAAAGAGCCAAGTGTTATAATGCGCCCCTCAAAATTGATGTTCTCATCGTAGGTCCCCGGATATACAAGTACGGTATCGTCATCGGAACTGGCATTTATTCCCTGCTGAATAGTCTGGTAATCATAAGGAACGCTGAGAACCGTTTCCGATGGAGGAGCAATTTCTCCACCGCCGTAGGCGCCGATATCGCATAGCACGGCGCCTAGACCCCATGAGCATTCAAGTAAGCTGTCAATGAAACCCGGGCTGCCGGCATCTATACATGGAGAGTCATCCGCGTAGCCGCAGGCGATACTCATCAAGCGAAAATCGTCGTTCTCGGCATCTCGAAATAAGGGGTCAAGACCGATATTCCCGTCGCCTTCCCAGCCTCCCTGGATATCGCTGTAATTTACTTCGATGGAACTTCCAAGAACCTGGGCGCCTTCATCGGCTGTATTTCCCCAGAGAATTGTGCTCGTTATCTCGAGGCCGGCATCAGGACAGACAACCCCGCCGCCGTTATCCGCTGTATTTCCCGTTACAGTATTATTGCAGATCAATAATCTTGATCCCAGATAATATATCCCCCCTCCGCGGGAGGCGGAATTTCGGCTAATGATGTTATTCTCAATCGGCGGAATCGGATTTCGCCTGGCAATGAATTCATAACCCATATTGCCGGAACCATTGGCGGAATTGTAATACTTATAGGAGATCCCGCCGCCCTGGACAGCCTGGTTTCGGGTGATCGTGTTATTCTGAATTGCCGGGCAGGAAAAGCCACTATAAATCCCTCCACCTTCCCTGCCGGCGATGTTTTCGGCGATGATATTATAGCTGATGGTTGGCTCGGAATTTATACACTTAATGCCGCCGCCATTTTCTGCATAGCCGTTAATTATCGTAAATCCAATGATGGCGGCTGAGCTTTTCTCGCCGTTTTCAAAAGTTACCACCGAACCCGACGAGTCACCATCTAAAATAGTCGATGATATATAAAACCTACCGCCGGTGGTGAAAAACATTGAGCCGACTATCACATCATATCCCCTGAAGTTTATATTCTCGCGATAGATTCCCGGCTGCACCAGTACCGTGTCGCCGTCGGAGATAACTCGTGAATCCAGGGCCTCCTGAATAGTCGCGAAATCTCGCGGGACATCAAGGATAGCCGCCGAAACGGTTATGGAAGTTATGACGACTAAAATGAGGGCGAAAATGCTGAATATCTTCATTTCATTCTTTCACTATCCCAGATGCATATAGGATTTCCCGAACCCGATCTATGATCCACTATAAATGTCGGGTGATTTTCAAGGCCCCTTAGAGCAAATTATGATAGAACCCGGGAATCTGATCTTTTCGCAGAGGATTAGAGAAAGCGGTAGGTGTGATCTTATAAAAGCGATGGATTGTTTATGCTATTTAAGGATCTATGCTGCTCGCAGTTCTCCGGCCGGAGGGATGACATCCGGCTTCGATATAGACTATATATCCTGCTATTTCAGCAAAAGCAGTTTGATGCTTTCGGAATGCCTGCCGGCTTTAAGCCGGGCGAAATATACCCCGGACGGCAGATCTGAGGCATCCCAGGCGATAGTGTGCTTGCCCGCTTCCTGGGTACCCTGGAATAGAGTTGTGACCTGCTGGCCCAGAAGACTGTAGATAGAGATGTTTACCGGACCGGATAGAGGCAAGCTATAGTTCAGAAGCGTGGTAGCATTGAGAGGATTAGGGTAATTGTACAATCCGATTTCTCTTGGTACAATGATATTTTCATCAGCGATCTCAGTCTGAGTCCGCGTTATACTCCAGACCGACTTGTTGCCCGAGGCAAAGAACACGGTATTCGTATCTCCCGGGACAAAAGATAGCTGGCCGGCGAATATGACCGTATCGAGACCGATATTGAAAGATTCCCAGGTATCGCCGCCGTCATGGGATTGATAAACCCCGTGGCGGGAAGAGCATACGATCAGATTCTCAGGGTTTAACGGATTTATGGCTAAACCGGAAACCGAAATATAATCACCTACGGGTAAATTATTATTGATATTGAACCAGCTCGCACCAGCATCAATAGATTTAAATAAGCCGGCAAAATAGCTACTGAAATATATAATGTTATCATTGGACGGGTCAAATTTGATATCATTAGGCCATTGACCATCTGGTATATCTCCTGCTCTCCCCCAGCTATCGCCTCTATCTGTGGAAAGGAAAACCTGGTTAGATACATCACTCACGCCGATAACAGCCTGGTTGCCTGGTGCCACATCTAATGAATAATAAGCCCCCCCGACAGGTAACCCGTTATCGCACAATATCCAAGTTGCGCCAATATCATCCGAATAATATAGGCCTTGGGACGAGGCCAGTAAGATTCTCCTGGCCCCGTTTTCTGCGTAAGAAACAACGATGTCAACATATTCGTTTTCGCCCGGCAGACCGAAATTGAAAAATTGCCAAGATTCACCGGAATCGGTCGAGCGATAGAAGCCAGTATTTCCTATGGGGATCTGCGGAAATCCATGGACCGTAGCCACATATATATTATCCGTTGACAGTTTGTCGATCTCAATTGCCGAAGGGATATGAAAAGATGAGATCCCGGGATCCATGAATTCCCAGCTAAGGCCACCATCAAAAGATCGATAAAGTAATCTTGCATTGGCATAAACGACATGAGGATTGCTGTGGATTATGGCTATATCCCAGCAGGGAGACAGATTGATATTGTGGCTGATTTTTAGCCAGCTTTCTCCACCATCGGTGGATTTATGGATTCCGTCTTTATATGTGCCGAGGAAAATGGTACTGGTGGTAATGTCAAACTCAATCGTTTTTGCCTCCAGCACGTTAAGTCCCTCGTTTCTACTCTCCCAGGTCTCGCCTCCGTCGGTGCTTTTGAAAATGCCTTCACTGCTGGTGCAGATAAATACGGTATTGTGATCAAAAGGGGAAATCCGTACGGCAAAGACTATGGGAATGGCCAGACCGGGCGGGGTTATGTCGAACCACGATGCTCCGCCATCCGTCGATTTCGAAACGCAATGCCCCGATTCCTGCAAATAGTCGCTCCTGGTGAGGTAGAGAACGTTAGAATCGACGGGATCGACGGCGACTTCCTCGCCGAAGCCGGTGCTGTCAAGGTTATTCTGAATGCTGTACCAGCTCTCCCCCATATCCTCACTCTTCCATATTCCAAGTCCGATACGCATTGACCCGCTGGTGAAATAGAGAACATCTGGGTTCTGGGGATCGGCGTCAAAATACTCTATTCCCACTATCCGACCCGTGTTCAGTTCGTACCAGTTCCGGCCACCGTCGGTCGATTTCCATCTGTTGCCAGCAGGCCCGCCCGCGAATAAGAGGTTAGGGTAGACGGGGTGGATCAGAAAGGCGCGGATTTCATTCAAGGGAAAGCGCGGCGGCCGCATCAATGACCAATCAACGCCCGCGTTAGTACTTTTGAACATTCCCTTAGTTGTAGCCGCATACATCGTGTCCGGAGCTATTGGATGTATTGCTATAACGCGCATAGTAGTATTTAGTGTACCAGGTTCCAACCAGGTCCAGCTATCCCCGCCGTTAGTGGACTTATAGATACCGTTCTGGATTGTGCCTACATAAATTGTCTGGTTATCAAAAGGATGGACGGCAACAGTGACAACTGATCCTCCCGACGGGCCGTTGGTTGACCACCGGTTCTCATCGGCCCCGGACAGAGCAAAAAGACAAAAATTAAGGCCGATAAAGCCAAGTAGAAATATATGCTTAGCTGTTCCTTCCATCGTTGCACTCCGTTCCGGCCCCCTCCGGTAGATATCGGATGGGGCCGGTGCTATTTTAGTTTCCTGGTGTGGTGTTGTAGCTTCTTTTAACCGAACCTTTTATATTAGTAAAGTGAATGTAGGGAGAGGTTGTGCGGTCCATAAAGATTCGATGTTCATCACTGGAACCAAAATAAACCGATTCACTAATCGAATGGTCGCCCTCTTCGTAGTCCCTTGAATCAAACGTCCGATAAACATCGCTTCCCTGCACTTCGAATGAGATAATCTTATATCCATTCTCCTGTCCATTCCTGTGAAAATTAACTTTCCATGTTAGCCAGCCGTCGCATGGGTCATAAGTATCAGACCAGATGGGCAGGTCCCAATCCGTTTCTGCGTATACCGAAGCATACGGGGTGCAAGCTTGCACTCCGCTGCCCACCACCACCATCACCAAAATGAACAATACACCTGCTAAGATTATATGCCGAAACATGACATTCCTCCTTGACTTTTTCAAGATTCATGCTATCTTCAGAATGACAACGGTTCTTTACTTTTCCCGGGGCGTACCGTCTCCGGCCCGATAGGTTTTTATGGGTCTATTTATCCGGAGCTATCGTTGGCGTCCCGGTTTTTTTTCACCCCCTTTCTCGGTGATTTCTTTTCCAACCTACTGAAATTAACGGGCTTTTGAGTCATTCAACCACCTCCTTTCATCCTGTAAATGCCAATAGTTTTGCAATTTTGTGGCCACCTTAGCGTTAAGCCCAACGCCTGTTAAGTGGGTCTTTCGCCATATGCGTTCACAGTATCATATATAACCTGCTTGTTGCTTCGCTACTACCTATCTTCAACTATAAGAAAGCACTAAATGATACAATATTAAGAGAAAATATGATTTTTTCAGCAGCAACCCATGTATCAGCCGATTGGCCGTCCAGTCACAGGGCTGTCTATTTCAGAAGCACGATCTTTATGCTTTGCGAGCCAGTAACGGTCTTCAGCCGGGCGAAATATACCCCGGACGGCAGATCTGAGGCATCCCAGGCGACGGTGTAATCTCCGGCCTGCCGGTTGCCCTGATGCAAAATATCAACGCTCCGTCCGAGGATATTATAGACGGAGAGAGTTATCGGGCCCGCCTCCGTAAGAGTGTAATTTAAGACTGTTGCAGAATTGAACGGGTTGGGGTAGTTTTGAGAGAGAGCAAAAGCTTTCGGTTTCACCGGCGGATCATCCAGACCGGTTGTAACGCATGCCATTGAGTTTATTCGTCCGGCGCCTAAAAGGCCTTCGTAACCGGGATTCAGATGGTCGATAGGATCGGCGGAATTTTCAATCAACTGCTGGATTTCATCATTGGAGTATTCCGGATACCATGTCCTCAGAAGCCCGGCCAGGCCGGCCACTATAGCAGTCGAATACGATGTCCCGGAGTTAATGGTATAGTCATCGCCATATATAACCGGGATATACACCCCGGGAGCGCAGATATCGATCCAGTCGCCGTATGATGCAAAATAAGCTTTGTGGTCGTTCTGGTCTGTGGCCGTTACGGCCATGACATGTTCATAAGCCGCCGGATACATTCTGGTGTCGTTACTATAGGCACCGGCGGACGCGATGACAAGCACGTCTTCTTCCCAGGCGGCATTGATTATATCCTGTTCGGCCTGACTGTAATTCAGATATCCCCAGGAGCAGTTGATAATCTGGGCTCCGTTGGCCACAGCATATATAATGCAGGCATAAGGATTCAAGAAATTTCCCTGATGATCGGCTGCTTTCAAACACATCAACCTGGCAGAAAAACCCATACCAGCGCCCAGAATATCATTGTCGGTAGCCTCCGAGGCGCTGCTGGCAACGCCGGAGCCATGCAGGAGGACATCCTCAGCCGGATCGTTATCATCACTCCCGAAATCCCAGCCGATTACATCATCTATAAAGCCGTTGCCGTCATCATCAGTGAAATTAATGTCATCGGGATCTAAGATACCGTTATGATTGAGATCCTCGGGGCCGTTCACCCATACGTTGGGGCCCAGATCGTCGTGCTCCCAATTTACCCCCGTATCTACTATTGCAATTATGGAGTGTCTGGTAGTATCTCCCCTGACGGCATCCCAGGCCTCGATTGTATAGGTGTGATATAGATGCCACTGCTGATCCAGGTAAGGATCGTCGGGTTCATAGTGCAGCCTCGGAAGTGCGTATAGTTCCGCCAGCTCAATATTCGGATCTCCCGTCAATACCGGTATTACTGATAGAACGTTGACCTCCCCGGAGAAGGTAAATATATACATCCTGGAAACTTCTCTGATCAGGGCCGGTTTTCTCAGAATACCTCTGTAAAGCGGTTCAACCTTGATGACTCCTGATTTTCTGCAGAGCTCATCAACCGATGGAACGCCGGTTACAGCCCAACCCGCAAAAGATTTCCCTGTTTGATAAGCTGGAGCGCCATACTCGTTGACAACTATCAGGTTGTTGCTGATAAACATCGTTCCATCAGGAAGGACATCAATATGGCGAGCCGAAGATCCAGCAACAGCAAATGACACAATCAAAAATGGAAGCAAGCCGGTGATTATTTTCATCACTATAATCCCCTATTACGTTTTTCAATCCCCAATATGTATTATAAGCTGCTTATCTCTAAAAACAAGGCTTTTCCTCCCGTATTAGAGTGAATAATGAAGTCCGTTTATCATTGAATAGCTGGTTCTGGAGGCGGTGATATCAGGGGAGCTTATACACTGAAGCCATATCGCAAATTTAGATTGAACCAAATATCAGATATCAGGTATAATGAAACATGCTGATCCGGCAAGCTACGATTATGCAAGCATCCGTTATGGATCAGATTGGCAATACGCCGATTATTCCATTGAGAAGAATCGCGGGGGGGGCGAATCGCACTATTTATGCCAAGGCTGAGATGTTTAATCCCAGCGGTTCCATAAAAGACCGGCTGGCAAAATCATTGATTGAGTCTGCCGAGAAAGATGGCAGCCTGAGACCGGCTGGTACGGTGATAGAGGTAACATCGGGCAACACCGGAATCTCCGTCTCCTGGATCTGTGCCGCCAAGGGCTACAGGGCCAGAATAGTCATGAGTGATAAAAACTCGCGCGAGAAACGCGATATGATGGAATCCTTCGGCGCGGAATTGACAATTACGCCGCACACCGCCAAACCGGACGATCCTGAGAGCAACTACAAGACCGCTGAGAGACTGGCCATGGAGCTGCCGAATTCGATTTATCTGGACCAATACAACAATCCCGCGAATATCGACTGCCATTACTCAACAACCGGCCCCGAAATCTGGGAGCAAACCTCCGGGGAAATCGACTGCCTTATAGCTGGAGCCGGAACAGGCGGCACTGTCTCTGGAGCGGGACGATATCTGAAAGAAAAGAATCCCGATATCAAAATCGTTGCAGTTGACCCTGTTGGGTCGGTATTCAAAAACTATTGCGAGACCGGAAAGCTGATCGAACCGTCTCACTACGAAGTCGAGGGAATCGGCAGCGACAGAATAGTAGAGGCAATGGACTTCAATATCGTAAACAGGTTCATCGCCGTAAGCGATCGGCGAGCCTTCATCACCACCAGAGAACTGGCCCGAACCGAGGGGATTTGTTGCGGCGGCTCATCAGGAGCCGTGATTGAGGCTACCCGGCAAATCTTACAGGACGACCCCGATATTGGATTTCCGGTGGCGATACTTGCAGACTCGGGAGATCGTTATCTATCGAAGATCTATAATGATAAATGGATGATCCGAATGGGATTTTCCAATTGAACTTGACAATCCTCGAATATGATGTAATTTGCAGAAAAAAGGAGAATTACCGATGAGACGATTAGGGAAATTCATGTTATGCGCCATTTTATCAGCTCCCGTTCTGCTTTTC
>CBDVBL010000050.1:0-9198 GCA_965372205.1 uncultured bacterium | reverse complement strand
GACATTGTAGACGGTCCTCGTACTATAATCTTCCTTGATGAATCTCAATGTATAGCTGCCCGCCGCCAGCAGCCGGCGATAGCGGCCGTAATCCGGCCGGGAGAGACGAGGATTGATGTCCTCGTTGATATGCTGAAGAACCTGCACCTCCGCCTCGATCGGCTCCAGCGTAACGGAATCACGGATGACCCCTGTTATACCGGCACCGAGAGCCCTCTCGAGAAGATAATATTGCCCCGGAAGGTGAGCGGTGACTATTGTATCCACCAGCGCAGGATACTGAATCGTGGTGTCGGAAACTTCAACTGAAAACGCCGCCGACCCGAAATTGCCATAGAAATAGGTTTTATAATCACCTTTATTGACTAAAGCCCTCCGGGCCGTGTAGGTTCCGGTGGCGGAATCATCTGGAATGGCCTCTATCAAAGACGTAAATGATTGACAAATAGAAAGCATCAGGTTCTCATCGGGGCCAAAACCATGACCGCCTTCGTTGGCATACCAGTACCACGGATAATACGCCACATTGGGCCTGCCATAGGTCGGCGCGTGGTAATCCAGCGCCACCAGCGGCCGATATGTCCAGCCGAACTCCGCCATGGCGATGTTCTCTGTCTGCGTAAACGGGGCCTCGCCTTTATATGTGAGGGATTCCGGAGTGGTGGCGTTGGGGCCGTCGTCTATCCAAAAGCCGAAATCGTAGTTGCGGTTGTTGTCGACGCCGTCATGAAAGTCGAATATCCTGTTATTGTCGTTGTCGCATTTATTCTTGCGCCATTCGGTGTCTCCCTCTTCCACAACTATATGACCCTCGGGATTGATGAAGGGGACACAGAATATCTCGAGGTTTCTGACGTAACCAATTACTTCCAGATCTCCCTCGTCATAGCGGGCGAGAAGATCCTGTATGAAATTCATAACGACTTCCACGCCCAATACCTCGTCGGCGTGAACTCCACCGCAATAGAAGATCGCCGGCTCGTCTTCGTCGATTTCTACGTTATCGGAAATCTTTACCCTGAGCATGGGGACGGAGTCGCGAGTGGAATAACCCATTGTATCCAGCTTGCAGATTTCCGGAAAATCTGCCTGCAGATCCGTCAGGATTTGCAAGGCATCGCTGTAACGGGTGTATATTTCAGGAAGTTGAGCGCCTGAATCGGGAGCGTATGAGAGCAGGATTAACCCTGCGAAAATCAGCCTGCAAAATCGCGTCGAAAACTCCTTGGACAATTTTCCGGTAGTTACAATCATTGAAGTAATATAATCAATAATGCCTTTTCGTCAATATGAAAAGGGCGTCATCTGCGCCCTTATCGCTTTGTCTTTCAGCATCTTAGGTGCCGCGCGTCTTCCTGAAAGACCACCGGACATCCAGCCGGATGTTATTTCAGCAGCAGCATCCTCTTGGTTTCGCTCAGATCGCCGATCTCCAGCCTGTAAAAATACACGCCTGAACTCATATTCTCAGTGCCCCAGGCGATTCGATGGGAGCCGGCATCCTGACGACCGTCGATGAGGGTGGCGATCTTTTGTCCCAGTATATTGTATACCTCGAGCTTAACATGGTCTGCCCGAGGAATCGAAAAATAGATTGATGTCGAAGCATTGAAGGGGTTGGGGTAGTTTTGAGACAGCGAAAAGCTCTCTGGTAATCCTCGCCCGGGTTCCGCATCCGTGTGATATAAAGATCCGGTGGTGAATTTTATGGCACGGGTATTACTCAGCGTAGCCGCACCGTCGGGGTAATCACCATTGAACAGATATCCAATCCCATCATGTCTGTCGGGCGAACAGATGCCGACCGACGACGAATAAGCGCTATTAACAAGCGCATACTGGAAAATGATCTCGTTATCGCCGGTGGCGGTAGGCCAGGCGATTCGATCCAGAATGATAATCTCAAACGTTTGATCCCTGTTAACATCGTCATCATAGACGTTTTTCCACCCGATTACAAAGCGGGAATTCTCAAGATCATGATCGTAGTATACCCGAAGACTGTACTCCACTATATCATCCCAGAAGGGCGCAACCATGGCCGGGGCGTTCTGCGGCGCGGGAATTGGTGTATTATACCAGTTGTTCCACCACGATTCGCCCAGGGCCACAAAGCCGTTGTCGCAGATGGTGATTTCGCTGAATCTCTGCCCATAGTACTGAACATCAAATGGCAACGATATCGTCTCCACGTCGTCGTCGCTCAATGTTACGTAATCCCAGTTCTGGGTATCGATATTGATCCAATCGTAGTCGGGATGATCGGAGTAGTCAACATCGGTGTTATCGAAACAGTAATAGCCGTAATCATCCGGTCCAATGGGATCATCGGACGATACGACACCGACAGTCTGGTTAAAAGCGGCTGTTACCACTTGCGGCCCCGATCCTGTAAACTCCGCCAAGAAGTTAATAAGGTGGCCAACATAAATATCGGAGTTCACCGAGGCCATAAAAGTGTCGCCGGAATTATCAAACGATTCTCCGGGGGGACAGTCGCCGAATACGGCCAGTGAATCAATTAGCGTAACCTGGTCATCGTGGGTCCGAAGGATCGCCTCGGCCCCGGATATGAGATGACTGCCGTTGTTGATCAGCGATAGGCTGATTTCAAAGATCTCACCGGGATCGATTCGCCCGTCGCCGCCATCCTCGATAGTGATTTCGGTGACTATCAACTCCGCCGCCTCAATCGGGATACGAACTAAGCCATCCCAACTGTTGCCACTGTTATCAGATATATCGAGAAGCAGGTCTATCTCTGAAAGATGAGGGGCGTCGGGACTTATCCGTACCAGATACGGAAGGTCCGATAGGCTGCTCTCGCCCGGCGCCATGTCGGAAAAACCGGCTGTTCCCTGCGTAATTTCAACGTACGGAGATCCGCTCGATAAATCAGCGGTGACGCCAAATGCGGTCTCAGATTGGCCGAAATTCTGCAAGGTGACAGGGAGCTCGATGATCTCCGAGGGATTAGCGATACCATTGTTATTACCGGACGACTCGCCATCGCCATCGTCATCGATCACATGTGACAGGTATCCAACCGTAACGTTATTGTTGAAAATGTAAACGGTATCCTCGTACGGTATGAAGTTGCGGGCGGTTACGGTGATGGCCAGGCCGCCAATGCTCTCAGGATTGATGACAAAATCCGTTGTGCCCTCCGCCGAAGTGAAATCCCCCTGGAATATATCACCATCTTTCCATAGGCAAACATATGCTCCGTCGATCCCTGCACCGAGTTCGTTTTCTACTGTTATACTTACATAGTTCTGCCCGAATTCCACCGAATCGGTATGAGTCACCGACATACTTCTGGGCACGCCGGTCCAGCAGTTCAATTCAGGATCGCCGAGAATATTATAGCTATTGAAGTACGATTCCACCCGACCGTTCGGATAGGTGTGCTCGGGGAAGGCGTAATACAGGGTCATCTTGCCCATCAACTGCGCCTGGGCGATAGTGGTAACCCCCTCGGTAAATAAGCCCCAGTAAATGCCGATATCGAGTGCGTTATTGAAACGGGTATGAGTATCATGATTGGTGGTGCCGATGAAACCCGCACCGCCTTTATTGGCGTAACGTATCCAGCCCTCCCCAAAACAGATTTCATACCCGAAATCTCCTGTGCCGCAAACGATGGAGGTCATGACCGGATACATAGGCCCGTTCGATAGATTTCTGATATCGGAAGTAAAGTAATATGGTCCGCCCCAATAGGAGGGCGCGCCGTAGCCCCTGTAATTAACGTATGACACACCGTTATCGATGGAAGCGTTTATCTCGTAGGCGCTTATATTATTCCCATAATATTCGAACAGGGTATCTACCCGAGTATAGCCATTCTCCATCATTATGTCGCGGCACCAGAGTTTAACCGTCCTGGAGCTCTTAAACCAGGAAGGATCATAGTATGCCACCATGGTCCCCCTCAGATACCAGTCCGTATCATCGGTATACGGGTTTCTCTCATATGTGAAAAGCTTATTGGTATAGCTGTTGAGCTCACTGACATAGTCAATAGATATCCGTCCAATCAAAATTTCCGGAAAATAGTCGCCACCCTCCAGAAAAGTGTAATAGTTGTCCGACTCGAATGGACCCATTCCATATGGGTTATTATAACTCCTGCTGGGGATCCCATAGTTGGACGGCATGGTGACGTCGCCGATGATGGTGATGTAGTCCGGCTTTACCAGGCAGGTGTCGAAACGGTCTGATATATAGTTTTTTATCTGAATATAGGACGGACTTGAACCTATGGCGCTCTTCGGTATAAGTTCGACATGATACCCCTTGGCCTTCTTCCAATCGGCTATAGGCAGAACATACTCTATGAAAGGGTCGGGATAAATAAACCAGTCGGCGCCGCGAGTTACCTCAATCGGATCGAATACCAGGGGATTGTCCAGAAACGAGCGATAGATCGGCAGGAAGGCTTCCGAAAGATGGTCGCCATAACGCACGATTTGCGAGCCGGAGTGGTCTATTTCGATTTCCATTTCGCTGTAGACTCTTACGGTCCTGTTTTCGGGATCGTATTGCACCGGGGAGATGGTCAAAGAGTAGAGCCTTACGTCGCGCATTATCCCGGCTGTTTCTGCAATCACCAGGTTACTCTCGAGATTTAGCGATATATTTTTATCGCCACCGGAATATGAGCCCAACTCCTCCTCGGTCGCGGCCGCAAGATCTATATCCGTTAACTCCACGAAATTCGATCCGGTTACCTGGAATACCGGGTCCGAATCAAACGGTACGGCAATGGTCCTGGTGATCGTGGGGATCATCATATTATTCGAATTGAGAAATGCCCCTCTTGACATGCCAAACTCATCGGGCAGAGTGATTCTGTATTGATCTATTCCGTCAACATTTTCATTTTCATATTCGAGACTTGAAATCTGAAGGCTCAGGACGGTGCGATCGACCTGTTGAACAGTAGTGACCATCTGCGATTCGCCATCTGAAAAGGTGAAGCTGCCGCTCTCAATCCCGAAAGCCGTAGCCTGGACAAATAAGGATAGGACAATTATGCGCAAACCCATGTTGCTAACCTCCCTGAAAAAGGTCTATTCTGATGTCAGACCCAACTTACTCGCATTCCGGTTTTTTAACAGAAAAGAATCAATCATCGTTCCAGCTTTTGCTGCAGGCCAGAATAGCGCGATGTTCATGCTGTTAATATAATCAATATTCTTCATTTTCGCCAGCATTTCAGGAGCTTTATGGCGGCTCCTCCATCCGGCACCTAATCGCTCAATCCCACCAACGGCCTGAGATGAACCCGACCTATTTTTTACTTGACATGGATATTTGGGTCGGATATCTTTATATTAGCTATTGAATAGCGAGCGTCACGTGATTCAGTTCACTTTCACAACTTAATCTCTTCGGACCGAGGCCGAGACTCGTAATTGGTTATCTGGCAGCAGATTCGCAAATCTCGCAATGCACCAACTGTCAGAGGAACAGGTTAGCCTCATCAGGAGGCAGAAAATTAATATTAGTAACCTATCCGGAGCAACCTTTTTCTTTTTCGCGGGGCAAGCCGTCTGTCTGCAGCTTGTCCATGCCAATGGGGTTTTACAGGTGTTATCAGTGAATGCCGGGGCCTGAAAAAAAGTGGTGAAGAACAAAAAAGAGTTACGCATAACGAGCCCGCTCCCGGGGGCAGACGGCGGCGAAGCGATCCGTCGCCGGGGACAGGCAATAATCATAGATGCGTCTCCAGAGCATAACGATATCAGGTCGAGGCTAATGGCTCATTTTCTCTGCGCCGGAACTTCGGCCTTGATCCTTTCTATCGCCCATATACATCCTGAATACTGGTTTCTGTCGTTATTCGCCCTGGTTCCTTTGCTATGGCGATTAAACAGAACAACCTTAGCAGGTTCCATTCTCCTGGGCATGATTCTTGCCTGCTGCTATGCCTTTGTCACATTCATCGGCGAGGCTCTGGTCGCGCCCGGGAACTTCTTTCTTAATCTATTATTGTTGAGCCTGGTTTTCTCAATCTTTGGAATAGCCGTCAATAGAATCAAAAAATATATCGGATTCAGCCCGGTTTTCATTGCCGCCCTATGGGTTCCTCTTGAATATTTCTTGATCAAATACCCGGGTATGGGAGGCGTCTTAAGTTTCCCGACGGCCGATTCGAGCGGGCTTATCAGGTTCGCGTCCCTTTTCGGTTTATTGATGGTTTCGTTTTTCATCGTGCTTATAAATTCTGCACTATTTATGCTTCTCGAGTACGTAAGCCAGATTGGTTTCTCCATTGAAAGATTGAGATTTCCCTATAAAAAAATATCATTCCCGCTTTTTGAAAGTATTAGAACAACCAAAAGATGGGACTATCTACCCAATCTCCGTGCGCCGCCGCCGTCTTCATAAGTTTTAGCGATGTTTAAGATATCATCGAAACTCTGTAAAGAGAGGTATAAAATGAAAAGGTTATTTCTTTTGTTATCTGCTACGTTACTTATCTTCGTGTTCACATCAGGCATTGCGCTGGCAGATGTTATTCAAGTTACCTTAACATGGGTAGATGGACAACTGGTGAGAACCCCCCCCGGACCATATCACAAATCCGCGGGAGATACCTTTGAGGTCACCAACAACACCGATTTTCCCGTGCACGTACAACTTTACGATGCAGACGATCATATGCACGGAAATATGGTCGTCGGGCCCGGTGAAACGGATGCGCTCCCTCTGCAATGTATCGAAAGATGGGTATGCTATGAATATTCTAGGGGAGCAGGAAGCGGGACAACCGAACTCGTATGCGACCAGATGATTCCAATAGACGATGATTGCGCAAACCACAAGATGCATTACCCGCAGCTGCCGGATCCCAACGGCTGGGACGTTAACGCCACCGGTAACGCCAGTCTGCCGAATTCGATAATGCTGGCCGACGATTTCCGGTGCACCGAGACCGGCTATATCGACGATATGCATTTCTGGGGCTCATGGAAAGACGACTTAGAGGGTCAGGTAATAATGTTCCACCTGGCTATTCACGAGAATATCGACCCTGGCCCGCACGGATACAGCGAACCGGGTCAGCAGTTATGGTGGATCGAGGTATACGAGCCTGAATTCACCGTAACACCTGAAGACCCATCCGGAGAGCAGGGCTGGTATGACCCGATAAACGGAGAAATCCTCCCACTAAACCACCAGGGTTACTATCGTTACGACGTTATCTTCCCCCCTGGGTCAGGGTTCTTCCAGGAACAGGGTCAAATTTACTGGCTGAAAATATCCGCCTTTATCGCTGACGAAGTAAATACCGCCTGGGGATGGAAAACATCGATCAGCCCTCTTTTCATGGACGACGCGGTGTACGATTCTTATGCCGACCCGACGGGCTGGCGTGAACTCTACGAACCGATGCCCGAACCGCCGCTCATAAACACTTTCATGGCACAATTCGGGCCCGACGGCCAACTCGAATTCGGCTGGGGCGACGATCCTCAGTTTCCCGATTGGGTCTACTATGAGCAATCCAGGTGGTGGAATGTCTGGTTCTACGATCACCCGCTTGTTACCGGTAAGAAGATCGTCCACCTTGAATTCTTCGCGGAAACCTACGGCGCCCCCCCTGGTTTTTGGGAAGTTGCCATAAACTGGTCGACCGACCAGTGGGAACCAGGCGGCCCGCCTCCGCTTCCGGGCTTGTTCGATCCGACGGAGGAAGATTTATACATAGGACGAGAGCTCATCGAAATTGTCAACGGCCCCAACTCTATCGATTTTGAGATCCCACACTACAATCCGGAATGGGTCTCCATCGATGTCAGGAATATTAACCCGGGATTTCCATTGATGATAGAGGGGCAAATATTCCACCAGTGCGTTCCCTCACTCGACCTGGCATTTTGCATAACGAGTGAAGGCGGCATCGAGACCGGCGCCTGCTGCTGGACCGATGGTTCATGCACAATGGAAACCCAGAGTATATGTGAAGATAATGGCGGTGTTTTCTACCCCGGCCTAAACTGTGCTGATGTAGAATGTCCAGTGGATGATCCGGTATATGACCTATGGGAAACGCCGCAAGGCTACAACACTTATGTTGATTTCGGCTGCGGGGAAAGTACACCCCCGATGCCGGCTGGTTTCTTCGGGCCCGGCTCGGATCCTTTTGAAGGTACTGTAGCGTTAGTGGGTGAACCACTGGCTACTAACGGGAATTTGGGACCCACCGACACCATTATCAAACGAAGTAGAGCCGCAGATCTGCCCCAGTGTCCCTCTCAAGATGAGATAGAGCTCGAAATAGTGGCTTTGAATCTGGTAAGTGTTGAACCTATCACCGTAACTTACGATGGCCAGGATCCGGAAGAATGGGATGTTACGGTGTGCCTGTCAGAATTCCGCGATCAGCCGATGGGCGTAATGAACATTAACCAGGTCTGTCAAGAGGGAGGTACGTTTAGCGCCTATGTGCCTGTAGTCCCGAATGTCATCTTTACCCGGATATCCGACGGTATGGAACTGAACGTTGATTACGGTGAGTGGGGACTCCCGGCCATAGAATTATATGCCGAAGAGGGACATTGGATGTTTTCTGATCCGGGTTTCGGCGTGTATACATCAGCCGTCGGCGATTTGGTGAGTAATTGCGACGATGTACCTGATATACCGATCGGCCCCAGCGCCATTGATTTAATCCCGGGACTCCAGGCCATTCCATGTATCGACTGCGCCGAACCGGCGGTGGATTACGATATACCGATAACGTCGCTTCTCGAACCACTCGGCTGTGCGCAGCATGATGTCTGGCCGCCGCATGATGTCGTTGAGGACATCCCCACCCTCACGGAATGGGGTATGATCTTGCTGGGCCTGTTGTTGCTTACCGCAGGGACTATTGCTATCGTACGCAGGCGTAAAGCGGCTGTTGCGAGGGCCAATTAATGGGCCAGCCGATTTTCATACCTTCGGTGTTCTTCAAGGTCCTGGCTGTGGCTTTTCTTGTTGCTATAGCCGGTATTGTCGGTGTCGTTCTGATAGCCGGCTCCATCACTACGCTGGACCTCGGAGGTATTCTGATCAGTATGATTATTGTCGCCTACATCATTCACCTCTGGATTTATTACGGTAGACAATCTAAGGAGGAAGAGTAAACATATAGGGCGTCAGGCACTAAAGCCTGACGCGTCCAGCAATTTAAGAAAGGAAAGT